>NZ_DATBNB010000212.1 GCF_036554565.1 Longimicrobium sp.
GGCCGGCGAGGTCCAGGGTCGGGAGCTCGGCCGGCGCGGGAGGGTGGACGACCTGCACGGGCCCGCCGCCGCGCTCCTCCAGCGTGGTGCGCAGCGCCTCGTGCCGCCGGGCCAGCTCGCCGATGCTCGCCCGCAGCGCGGCGGCGTCCAGCGCGCCGCGCAGGCGCAGGGCGGAGGGCATGTTGTAGGCGGGGCTCCCCGGCTCGATCCGGTCCACCACCCACAGCCGCTGCTGCGCGAACGACAGCGGCAGCGGCGCGTCGCGCGGAACCGGCACCACCGGCGGGGCGGGGGAGGCCCCGGCGCTCCGCAGCGCTTCCACGCGCTCCGCCAGCGCGGCGACGGTGGGCGCCTCGAAGACCGCCTTCAGCGGCACCTCCACCCCCAGCGCCTGCCGCACCCGCGAGACCACCTGCACGGCCAGCAGCGAATGTCCGCCCAGGTCGAAGAAGTGGTCGCGGCGCCCCACCCGCGCCACGCCCAGCACCTCCGCCCAGATCTCCGCCAGCGCCTCCTCCGTCTCACCGGCCGGCGCTTCGTGGCCGCGTGTGGCGAGCCCCGCCCCGTCCGGTGCCGGCAGCGCCCCGCGGTCCAGCTTGCCGTTGGGGGTGAGCGGCAGCGTCTCCAGCACCACGAACGCCGCGGGCACCATGTACTCCGGCAGCCGGGCGCGGGCGGCGTCGCGAAGCGCGGGGACCAGCGCGCGCATGCGGCGCCCCCACTGCGGGTCGTTCGCGTAGCTTTCCCACGGCCGCTCCGCATCCACCGCCGCGGGGACGCGCGCAGCCCCGGCGGCGGGGTGAAAGAGCACCTCCAGCGTGGCGTGCGCGCCGGGGCGCACCTCTACGGCCCGCCCCATCTCCTCACCGAGCGCGAACAGCGCCTCGGGGCCGATCCCGCCCGCGGCCCCGGCCGCCAGCGAGCGCACGGCCGCCGCGTCGGCCGCTTCACCGCCGGCCGCCAGCAGCTCGTACGCGCGGACGTGCTCGCGGACCCGCGCGTCGGGCACGCCACGGACGAGGAGCGCCTGCGCGCTCGCCTCCGCCAGCGCCCGCAGGCCGTCCGCGTCCTCTCCGCTCCACTCCCTCACGGCAGGGTCCGCGCAGGCCATCCCCGCATCGAGGTGCAGCACCACGTCGTAGCGGAAGCGCGAGACCTCGTTGTCGTACTCACCCCGCTTCACCTGCACCTCGACGCGGCCCAGGCGGGGGATGCGCGCCCGGAGTGCCTCGAAGAAAGCCGGATCCAGCATCAGCTCCTGCTCCTCGGCCATCCCCCGCCGCACCCGCGCCCGCAGCTGCCCGGCCGAGAGCCCCTCCGGTGCGCGCACAAGCTCCAGCGAAGCGTGGAACGCCCCGAGCAGCGGCAGGCTGCGCACGTCGCCCACGAAGATCCGCCCACAGGGCCGCAGCGCCGCGGCCGCGCCCTGCAGCACGCGCAGCAGGTAGTGCAGGTCCGGGAAGTACTGCGCGACCGAGTTGATGACCACCAGGTCGAACCCCGCGCCGGCCTGGTCGTCCAGCCGGTCGCCCTCGCCCTCGGAGAGGGAGACCTGCGGCAGCCCCGCGGCATGCCGGCGCACGTGCTCCAGCGCCATCCGCGAGAAGTCGGTCCCGTGGTAGGCTTGCGTGTGCGGCGCCACACGAAAGAGCAGCAGCCCCGTGCCGCACCCGACCTCCAGCACCCGCTCCGGCCGCAGGGCCAGGATGCGCTCCACGGTGTGCTCGACCCACGCGCGCATCTCCTCGCGCGGGATGGGCCCGCCCGTGTAGCTGCTGTTCCACCCCTTGAGCTGCAGGGCCGGGTCCTGTTCCCCGTCGTCCTGCGCGTAGGTGTCGTCGAAGACCGTTTCCCACTCGGACACCTGCTCCCGGGCGCCGCCGGCGGTCTCCTCCGCCCCCGGGACCACGTAGGCGACCAGGCGCCTGTCCCCGGGAGCGTCCTCCCTCGCCAGCACCACGGCCTCCCGGATGCCGGGCGTGGCGCGCAGCACGGCCTCGACCTCGCCGAGCTCGATGCGGAAGCCGCGCACCTTGACCTGCTCGTCGATGCGCCCCAGGTACTCCAGCGTGCCGTCCACCTTCCACCGCGCCAGGTCGCCCGAGCGGTACAGCCGCGCACCGGCCACACCCGCGAACGGATCGGGGACGAAGCGCTGCGCCGTCAGCCCCGGCCGGCCCAGGTACCCGCGCGCCAGCCCCGCCCCGCCCACGTACAATTCGCCGGCGACGCCCAGGGGGGATGGATTCCCGGCCGGATCCAGCACGTACGCGCGCAGGTCGGGGATGGGCTTTCCGATGCCGCTCGCCGCACCCGCGTCCCGCAGCTCGCGCCCGGTGACGGTGTGCCAGGTGACGTGGACCGTCGTCTCGGTGATGCCGTACATGTTGACCAGCCGCGGACGCTCCGGCCCGTAGCGCTCCAGCCAGCCGCGCAGGCCTTCGTACTGCAGCGCCTCGCCGCCGAAGACGACCGTCCGCAGCGCGTGCAGCGGCTCGGCCCTGCCTTCGTCCACCTGCGCCAGCGCGCGGAACGCCGACGGAGTCTGGCTCAGCACGGTGACGCGCTCGCGCGCCAGGAGCGTGCGGAAGGCGGCCGGGTCGCGGGTCACCGGCCAGGGGACCACGATCAGCCGTCCGCCGTACAGCAGCGCGCCCCAGATCTCCCAGACCGAGAAGTCGAAGGCGCAGGAGTGGAAGAGCGTCCACACATCGCTTTCGCCGAAGCCGAACCCGGCCTCGGTGGCCGCGAAGAGCCGCGCCACGTTGCGGTGCTCGATCAGCGCTCCCTTGGGCGTGCCGGTGGAGCCGGAGGTGTAGATGACGTACGCCAGCGAACCCGGCCGCGCGCCGCTCTCCGGATTCTCCGCGCTCTCGGCCCCGATCTCCCGGGCCGCGCCATCCAGGCTGATGATCTCGACGCCATCGACCGCCGGGAGCGTGGCGCGCACCGACTCCTGGACGAGCACCAGGGGCACGCCGGCATCGGCCAGGGTGAAGGCCAGCCGCTCGGCCGGATAGCCGGGGTCCAGGGGCACGTACGCTCCCCCGGCCTTCAGCACCGCCACGATGGCGACCACGAGCTCCAGGCTCCGCTCCAGGCAGAGCCCCACGCGCACCTCGGGGCCCACGCCGCGGCCGCGCAGGTGGTGCGCGAGCCGGTTCGCCCGCTCGTTCAGCGCCGCGTACGTCAGCTGCTGGTCTTGGAAGCGCACGGCCACCGCCCCCGGCGTGCGCGCCGCCTGCGCCTGGAACAGCTCGTGGATGCACCGGTCCGCCGGATACGCGGTTCCGGTCCCGTTCCACTCCTCCACCACCAGGCGGCGCTCCGCCTCCGGCAGCACGTCGATGCTCCCGATCGCCCGCCCGGGGGCAAGCTCCAGCGCCTCGGCCAGCCGCTCCATCGCCGTGTGCATCATCCGGCACACCCGCTCCGCATCCGCCGGGGCCGCCACCTGAGCGGTCAGCGAGAACGCCTCCCCGCGGTCGTCCACG
>NZ_DATBNB010000213.1 GCF_036554565.1 Longimicrobium sp.
CCCTCCGCACCGGCGGCGACACCCGCATCTCCGTATAGGAAGCACGTTCCATGAAAGCTCGCACTCGCATTGTTTCCGTTTTCGCACTCCTGCTGCACGGCCTCGTGCTCGCCGGCTGCGACAACCCCGCAGACGGTGATGAGCTGGAGCCGGGACGGTTCCGTGCCGTGGTAGAAGGAGATTTCCCGTACAAGACGCTGGAGGGATCGGCGTCCAGCGTGGCGCGCCTGCCGCAGGGAATGGGGGTGGGGATGGGCGTGGATGGCTATTCCGCCGGCGACACCCTCATGTCCATCGTGTTCGAGGCCCACGTGCCCACGGAGCCGGGCACGTATCGCATTGGAGCCGAGGATGACGCCACGGCGCCCATCCACGCCGACCTCACCATCACGACCTTCCTGCCTCCGCACAGAGCAGCCGTCTACAACACGTGGGTCGCGGACTCGGGGCACGTAGAGATCGCCGGCCAGAAGGGCGTGCAGGTGATGGGGACGCTGGAATTCGCCGCACACGAAGTGTACAGGGATTTCGGGCACCCGGACGTGGTGACCGGCCGGAAGGCGCGAGTCAGGGCGGAGTTCAAGGCCCGGCCGCTGTACTGACCCCCGCCCCTCGCAATCCAACCATGACCGGACCGGGGCCGATCCGCCTGTACATCTTCGACGCCGACGACACGCTGCGGCGCACGACCGTGCCCGGAAAGCCGTGCCCGCACCGCCCCGGCGAGTGGGAGCTGCTCCCCGGCGTCCGCGAGCGGCTGTCGTCGATGGAGTGGGGAAGCGGGGGGGGGTATCTGGGTATCGCGTCCAACCAGGACCACGTGGCGTACGGCCACATGACCGCCGAAACGTGCCGCGGCATGTTCGAGGACCTGCTCGAAGTCGCCACGGGCGCGCGCCGGCCGGACGCCTGCATCCGCTTCTGCCCGCACGCGCTGGAGGTGGACTGCGCGTGCCGAAAGCCGCAGCCGGGAATGCTTCACGACATCATGCGGCACTTCGGCGTGAGCGAGGCGGAGACGCTGTTCGTGGGAAATGCGCCGTCTGACCAGGAGGCGGCGCGCAGGGCAGGGGTGGGGTTCGCCTGGGCGTGGGACTTCTTCGGATGGTGACGCCGCGATAAATGAGCTTGCCTGGCTCTCCGAGCGGCACTAAGCTTGTAGATGTGGGTACGCTGGAGCGGGTATCACATCTACAAGAGGACTTTGATGGCGAAAAATTCAGGCAAGACGCACGGGAGGGTTTCAGCCATGCCCGGCGGCAAGTCCAGGCCGGGCGGCAAGTACATCCCCTCGGAACACGTGATATCGAAGGTAGGCCGCCGGAAGATCGCCGTCCGCGGCGCTGGGCTTTCCCGCGGGTCGAATCTTCTGGTGCATGACACGCCACGAAGCTTTCGTGAGGGCGTCGAGTACTCGCTCGTCGAAAAGGTGACGGCGCTGTTCCGCCGCTCGTTGAAGCAGATGAGCGTTGAAGAAATTCAGCGCGCCATTGCGGCGCCGTCGCCCGCCGCGACCATCGTCGAGGTGCTGAACGCGGCGCCGGAAATCGGGCTGGCGAGGGAAACGGCCACCACTCGCGCGTTGGCCCGCGGCGCGGCGGCCAAGCAGGAGATGCTTCAGACGGCCGGCGGGTGCCTTTCGTCCGGCGAAGTCGCGCGGCTGCTCGGAAAGACGGTGTCCGCGGTCAACCAGCGCCGGGCACGAAACCAGATCCTCGCCGTGCCGCTCTCCGGTGGCGAATGGGGATTCCCCGCGAGCCAGTTCGCGTCGGGCGACCTGCGCCCCGGCATCGCCGAGATCGTGAGCAGCGCCGGGACGATGAATCCCTGGGTGCTGCTCTCCATCCTGTTGGACCGGGCGCCGGGATCGGAAGCGACGATCATCGATTCGCTGGA
The DNA here is from genome assembly GCF_036554565.1 of Longimicrobium sp. Lineage (NCBI taxonomy): Bacteria > Pseudomonadati > Gemmatimonadota > Longimicrobiia > Longimicrobiales > Longimicrobiaceae > Longimicrobium > Longimicrobium sp. The sequence continues at coordinate 1,897 of NZ_DATBNB010000213.1, forward strand.
TGATCCGGCGGTGATGCAGGATGTGCTGGCCCGCGTCCGCACGTACGGGGAGCACGGGGCCTCGTAGTGGCCATCAGCCTCCCGGCCAGGCTCCCCATTGTATCGGTCGAGGTGTCGCGCCCGCTCTGGCGCGTGCACGAGACGCGATTCGGGGCCATCTGGTACGGTACGCGGGCCGACAAGCGGTTCGACGATCCCGCCGGCGGCTTCGGCGTGCTGTACCTGGGCGAGAGTCCCGCGGTGGCCGTACTGGAAACGCTGGTGCGGGGCTCGGACCGGTGTGTGGTCGATCAGAACGAGTGGAAGCGCCGCTCCGTCTCGCGGGTGTACCTCGCGGAAGAGCTGCGGGTGCTGCAGTTCGAAGGTGCTTCCCTGCGGCGGTTCGGGATCGGGGCAGAGCGTGCCCACGCGGCGGGATACGCGGAGTGCCAGGAAATGTCCGCGATGCTTCACGCACGCGATCCGAGCATCGACGGCATCCAGTTCCGGTCCAGGTGGGACACCAGCCAGCTGTGTTGGGCCGTGTTCCAGCGGGCGAGCCACAAGATCCGGGGCGCGGGCGCGCCGGTGGCGTTGGGGGCGAGCAGGATCGGCGACCAGGTGCTGGACGAATGCGAGATCCAACTGGTCTGACCGACGGCTGACTGCTTTTCGCAGCGGCGGCTAGTCGGCGGCGGGGAGCGCCAGGGTGAAGGTGGTGCCGGCGCCCAGGCCGCTTTCTACTTCCAGCCGCCCGCCGAGCAGCGTGGCCAGGTCCTTGGCCACGCTCAGCCCCAGCCCCGTGCCCCCCGCCACGCGCCGCGCGGACTGCTCCACCTGCCAGAACGCGTCGAAGATGCGCTCGTGGTTCTCGGGGGCAATGCCCAGCCCGGTGTCGCGCACCCGCACCATGTGGTACGTGTGGTCGCGCATCACCTCGACGGTAATCCGCCCCTCCTCCGTGAACTTCACCGCGTTGGAAAGCAGGTTCGTCAGGATCTGCCTCACCTTGGGCGCGTCC
>NZ_DATBNB010000214.1 GCF_036554565.1 Longimicrobium sp.
CCTCGAGCGCGATGTCGCGTGCCGCGGCCTGCGGCGCGAAGAACGACGTGAGGTCGTCGAGCAGCGCGCCGAGCCGCACGGGCAGCAGCCGGAACTCGACGCGCCCCGCCTCGAGCCGCGCGAAGTTCAGCACGTCGTTGATCAGCCCCAGCAGGTGCACCTGGTTGCGGCGGATCTTGGCCAGCGCCTCGGCCTGCGCCCGCGTCACCTCGCCGTGGATGCCCATCTCCATCAGCTGCGCGTAGCCGGCGATGGCGTTCAGCGGGGTGCGCAGCTCGTGGCTCATCGTGGCGAGAAACGAACTCTTGGCGGCGTTGGCCTCGTCGGCGGCGGCGCGGGCGCGCTCGGCCTCCATGGTGCGCGCGGCAAGGTCTTCGTACGCGTGCTGAAGCTCGTCGTGGGCCATCTCCATCTCCGCCTGCGTTTCCTCCAGCTCGGCGGTCTGCTGCTCCAGCGCGTTGCGCGCGTCCTCCATCTCGCCGAACAGCCGCGCGTTGTCGATGGCCACGGCGGCGCGGCGGGCAAGCTCCTCCGCCACATCCAGCTCGGTGGTCCCGTAGCGGCGGCCGGATTCGGCGTAGACCACGGTCAGCGCGCCCAGGGTGCGGCCGCGGGCGCTCAGGGGAATGCACAGGTACGAACGCAGCCCCAGCGCCAGGACGGCCTCCAGGTGCTCGGGGTCCTGCGCGGCGGCGCGCAGCATGTCGACGGGGATGTCGGGAACGAACTCCGTCTCGCCCGTCTTCAGCACGTGGTACAGCCCGTGGGGCGCGTCGCGGGGGGCGGGCCAGCGCTCCTGGATCTGCGCGACGAGCCGGATCTTTTCGGGATCGGTGTGCTCCACCGCGATCCGCTGCACCTCGCCGTCCAGCGTCAGCACGTCTACCGCGCACCAGTCGGCCAGGGCGGGAACGGCCAGCTGCGCCACCGTGCGCAGGGTGGTTTCGAAGTCCAGCGACGACGCCAGCAGCCGGCTGGAATCCGCCAGGAGCTCGCGCCCGCGCTCGGCGGCCCGCCGCTCGGTGACGTCCGCCGCCGCGAATACCCATTCGCGCACGCCGCCGCCGGGCTCGAACACGGGAACGGCGCGCACCGCCATCGTGCGCCACTGCCCGTCGGCCCGGCACAGGCGGTATTCCAGCTCCACCACGCGCGATGCCTCCAGCGCCTCGCGCAGTGACTGCTCCGTCAGGGGCCGGTCGTCGGGGTGGATGCACTCCAGCCAGCCGCGGCGACCGTAGCGCTCGAAGGGGACGCCGCTGTACGCCGACAGCTCCGGCTGGGGCTCCACCACGTGGCCCCGGTCGTCGGTGGTGAACACCACCCGCGCAGACGCCGCGACGAGGGAGCGGAAGCGGGCCTCGCTGCGGCGCACCGCCTCGGTTTCTTCCGAGCGGGCGCGCAGCCGCCGGTCGACCCGGGCGCCGGCCACGGTAAGGGTCAGCAGCACCAGCGTGCCCACGATCACCCCGGCCGCCAGCCCCTCCGTCCTCAGCACGTGGTCCCGCGGAACGGTCGCCCGCCCGCCGTCGCCCGAGAACACCGCGGCCGCCATGGCCGTGTAGTGCATCCCCGCGATGGCGAAGCCCATCACCACGGCCGCCGCGCCCTTCATCCACCGGCCGTGCGCCGAATCGTCCGAGCGCCAGCGCATGGCCAGCCACAGCGCCAGGATGGAGGCGACGACGGCGATGGCCACGGACGCGGCCACCAGCCCCGGCCGGTAGCCGATGCGGCCGGGAATGCGCATGGCGGCCATCCCCACGTAGTGCATTCCCGCGATGGCGGCGCCCATCAGCGCCCCCGCGGCGGCCAGCGCGCCGGGGCCCACCCGCGCGCGGCTGGCCACCCACAGCGCGAGCAGCGAGGCGGCCACGGCCACGCCCATGGACGCCAGCCAGAGGGGAACGTCGTAGGAGATGGGAACGGGAAGGCGGAAGGCCAGCATGCCCACGAAGTGCATGCTCCAGATGCCCGTGCCCAGCGCCACACTGCCGCCGGCCAGCCACGCCAGGCGAAAGCGCCCCTCGGCGGCGGCCACGCGCGCGGCCAGGGCCAGGGCGGTGTACGACGCGAAGATGGCGATGAGAACGGAAAAGACCACCAGGGCGCTGTGGTAAGTGCCCGTCATGAACCGGTGTTCGGGAGGAGCGTAGCAGCTGGTTTCAGAGCGGCGTTTCGCAAGAACGGCGCCGCATGCGCCCAAACGCGGACGGCCCCGCTCGCGAGTACGCGAGCGGGGCCGTCAGGGTCCAGCGCCGGAAGGGGCCGGGGCTACAGGCCGCTCCAGGGGGTGAACGCCACCACCATGATGATGGGCACCATGGGAATGCAGAGGATGCCGACGAGCCAGAGAGCGATCTCCCAGTTCTCGTAGTCCTCGCCGTCCACGTCGGTGGTGGCGGCCGTCGTGTTCGGGTCCAGGTCTGCCATCGGCCTCAGCTCAGCTGCCAGGGCCCGCGGGAGGCGGGCTCGTTCCGGGTTTCGCCGCGCGGGGCGGCCGCGGCACAAGCTATCATCCCCGCCCCGCGCTGTCCAGCGGGGCTAGCGGGCGGGGGCGATCCCCCGGTAGAAGGTGCCGGCGAAGTGGTCGGCGCGCGGCGCCAGGGGGCGCGAGCGGTCGCCCAGCAGCCACTCCAGCTCGATCTCCTCCAGCGCGCCGATGAACATCGCGCGGACGAACGGGATCTCGGCGTCGGCGCGCACCTCGCCGCGCTCCACCCCGCCGGCCAGCAGCCGGTCGATGGCCTGCGCGTACAGCCGCATCACGGGACGCACGGCGCCGCCGAAGAACTTGGACGACTGGCGGGACTCCAGCAGCAGCACGGTGGCGAGCGGGGGATCGGCCTCGATGCTTTCGAACTGCAGGCGAACGAAGCGCGCCAGCCGCTCCTGGAAGGGCGCCTCGGCCTCCATCACCGCCCCGGCCGACGACACGAACTCGTTCACCCGTTCGCGAAAGGCCGTCAGCAGCAGGTCGTCCTTGCCTTCGAAGTACAGGTAGATGGTTCCCTCGGCCACGCCCGCCCCCGCCGCGATGTCGCGGATGCGCGCGGCGAAGAAGCCGTGCTCGGCGAACACGCGCACCGCCGAGTCCAGGATGGCCCGGCGCCTGGCTTCGCGGCTTTCGGTGAGTGGGCGCTCATTCATGGGCGGAAGATAGTG
>NZ_DATBNB010000215.1 GCF_036554565.1 Longimicrobium sp.
GACCCAGCGACAGATCGAACTTGGCGCTCTCGAGCTCCGCATCGACTTCGTCAACCGTCAGCCCCGTAAGCGCATTTCTCGCGGGCCCGTCGCCGAGGTCATGGAGCGTGAACATCACCTGGAAGAGCGGCGAGTGGCTCAAAGACCGCTCCGGCTGCAGCTCGGCAACCAGCCGTTCGAAGGGCACATCCTGGTGCTCGTACGCACCCAGCGTGACCTCCCGCACCCGCTGCTGTACCTCGCGGAAGCTCGGATCGCCGGAGAGGTCGGCCCGCAGCACCAGGGTGTTGACGAAAAAGCCGATCTGCTCCTCCACCTCCCGGCGCGTGCGCCCGGCACCGGGGCTCCCCACGACGACGTCCTCGATCCCTGCGTACTTGCAGAGCAGCACCTGGAAAGCGCCGAGCAGCGTCATGTACAGCGTCGCGCCCTCGCTCCGACCCAGCGCCTGCAGCCGCTCCAGCAGCTCGGGGGAGAAGTTCACCGGGACCGTCGCTCCTTCGTACGTCCTCACCGGCGGGCGGGGACGGTCCGTCGGGAGCTCCAGCAGCTCCGGCGCGCCCGCCAGCTGCTCCGTCCAGTACGAGAGCTGCCGATCCAGCACCTCGCCCCGCAGCTGCTCGCGCTGCCACACGGCATAGTCCGCGTACTGCACCGCCAGCTCCGCCAGCGGCGACTCCCCTCCCGCCAGGTCCGCCCCGTACAGCGTCGACAGCTCCCGGAAGAGAACCCCCATGCTCCACCCGTCGCTGACGATGTGGTGCATCGAGAGCAGCAGCACGTGATCTTCCGCATCCACCCGCAGCAGCGCCGCCCGGAAGAGTGGTCCCGCCGAGAGGTCGAACGCCCGCCCCGCCTCCTCGTCCGCGCGCTGCCTGAGCGCCGCCTCGCGATCCGCATCGCGCAGATCCGACAGGTCCTCCACGGGAAGGAGGAACCCGGCGACGGGCGCGATCACCTGCACCGGCGAGCCATCCACCTCCGCGAAGATCGTCCGCAACGCCTCGTGACGCCGGACGATCTCGCCCAGCGCGCGCTCCAGCGCCGCCACATCCAGCGCTCCGCCCAGGCGCCATGCCATGGGGATGTTGTAGGTGGTGCCCCCCGGCTCCAGCTGGTCGATGAACCAGAGGCGCTCCTGCGCGTACGACAGCGGCAGCGCCGCCGTGCGCCCCACCGGCACCACCGCCGGGAGCGCCGGCAGGTCGGCGCGCCGCATCTGCTCCACGCGCACGGCCATACCGGCGATTGTCGGCACTTCGAAGAGCGCGCGCAGCGGCAGCTCCACGCTGAACACCGCGCGGATGCGCGAGACCACGCGCGTGCCGAGCAGCGAGTGCCCACCCAGGTCGAAGAAGTTGTCGTGCACCCCCACGCGCTGCAGGCGCAGCACCTCTGCCCAGATCGCCGCCAGCACCTCCTCGGCGGGCGTACGCGGGGCGACGTACATCTCCTCCGCCGACGCGAGATCCGGAGCCGGCAGCGCCTTGCGGTCCAGCTTTCCACTGGGGGTCAGCGGCAGCGCATCCAGCACCACGAACGCGCCCGGCACCATGTACGCTGGCAGGCTCTGGCGCAGGTGGGCGCGCAGCGCGTCCGTCTCCGCGCCGCCCGCCACGTACGCCACCAGACGCTTATCGCCAGGCGCGTCTTCTCGCGCCACGACGGCGGCCTCGCGCACCCCCGGATGCTCCAGTAGCCGCGCCTCGATCTCGCCGGGCTCTACGCGGTAGCCGCGCACCTTCACCTGCGCGTCGGTGCGGCCGGCGAACGCCAGCGCCCCCTCCGGCAGCCATCGGGCACGGTCGCCCGTTCGGTACAGCCGCGCGCCCGGCTCGCCCGAGAGCGGGTCAGGGACGAAGCGCTCCGCGCTCAGTGCCGGGCGGTCCAGGTATCCGCGCGCCACCCCGGCGCCGCCCACGTACAGCTCGCCGACGACGCCAATCGGCACCGGCTGCATTCCCGCGTCCAGCACGAACACGCGGGTGTTGGCCGCCGGCGCGCCGATCGGCGTCACCCGCTCGCCACGCGCCGTCTCGGGAACGTCGTGGAGGGTGGCGCAGATGGTGGTCTCCGTGGGCCCGTACCCGTTGATGATCCGCAGCCCGGGGACGCTCCGCCGTATCTCGGCCAGCAGCGGCTCGGCGATCGGCTCTACCCCCACCAGCAGGCGGTGCAGCCTGCTTCGCCCGGGCGATCGGGAGACCCGCTCACGCAGCTCGGAAAGGAAGTACGGCGGCAGGTAGGCGCTGCGTACCTGGTGCGCCTCCATCCAGTCGAGGAAAGCCCCGGCCTCCAACCGCACTTCGTTGCGGGGGATGCAGAGCCGCCCGCCGGCCAGCAACGCGGAGAAGATCTCGTAGACGGAGACGTCGAAGCTGGTGCTGGTCCACACGCTGCACCCGTCGCCCTCGCCGATCGGCGCGCGACGCTGCACGTCGGCCAGCAGGCTCGCCAGGCCGCGGTGCGGCACCGCGACGCCCTTGGGACGTCCGGTGCTCCCGGAGGTGTAGATGACGTAGCAGAGGTGGTCGGGCGAGAGCCCGGCCGGGCGCGGCTCGGTGACGGGGAGATGCGCCCACGCCGCTTCGTTCGCGGGGTCGAGCACCGGCACACCGGCCGCCGCGAACCGCGCCGCCTGTGGCCCCGGCGCCAGCAGCACCGCGGGACGGCTGTCGGCCAGCATGTAGCGCAGCCGCTCGTCCGGGTACGATGGATCCAGCGGCACGTACGCTCCGCCGGCCTTGAGCACGGCCAGCATCGAAACGACCATCTCCACCCCGCGCTCCACGCAGAGAGCCACCCGCGCGTCCGCCCCCACGCCGAGCACGCGAAGGTGGTGCGCCAGCCGGTTCGCCCGCGCATTCAGCTCGGCGTACGTCAGCTCCGCTCCGTTGAAGACGACGGCCACCGCCCCCGGCGTGCGCGCCGCCTGCGCCTCGAACAGTTCGTGGATGCAGCGGTCCGCGGTATACTCGGCCGCCGTCCGGTTCCACTCCTGCAGCACCAGCGCGCGCTCCGCACACCCGAGCAGGTCCAGGCGCGAGAGCCGCACGTTCACATCGGCGGCGGCCTGCTCCAGCACCCGCTCCAGGTGCCCTGCCATGCGCTCGATGGTGCCCGGCTCGAACAGGTCGGTCCCGTAGGTCAGCCCTCCCTGCAGTCCGCGCGACGTCGCCGTAAGGCTGAGCAAAAGATCGAACTTGGCGCTCTCGTGCTCCGCTTCGACTTCGCTCACGCGGAGCCCCGGCAGGGCGCCGTCCCCCTCCCCGGCGTCCTGAAGCGTGAACATCACCTGGAAAAGCGGCGAGTGGCTCAAAGACCGTTCCGGCTGCAGCTCGGCGACCAGCCGTTCGAAGGGCACGTCCTGGTGCTCGTACGCGCCCAGCGTGACCTCCCGCACCCGCCGGAGCACGTCCCGGAAGCTCGGGTCGCCGGCAAGGTCGGTCCGCAGCACCAGGGTGTTGACGAAGAAGCCGATCAGCTCTTCCACCTCAGCGCGCGTGCGCCCGGCGATTGGGCTGCCCACGACGACGTCGTCGGTCCCGGCGTGCTTCGAGAGCAGCACCTGAAAGGCAGACAGCAGCGTCATGTACAGCGTCGTCCCCTGGCTCCGCCCCAGCGCCTGCAGCCGCTCGAGCAGCTCGGACGAGAAGTTCACCGGGACCGTCGCGCCCTGGTACCTCCGCACCGGGGGGCGGGGATGGTCCGTCGGCAGCTCCAGCAGTTCCGGCGCACCGGCCAGCTGCTCCGTCCAGTAGGAGAGCTGCCGATCCAGGACCTCTCCCTTCAGCTGCTCGCGCTGCCAGACGGCGTAGTCCGCGTACTGCACCGCCGGCTCCGCCAGCGGCGACTGCCCTCCCGCCAGGTACGCCGCGTACAGCGACGACAGCTCGCGGAAGAGAACCCCCATGCTCCACCCATCGCTGACGATGTGGTGCATCGAGACCAGCAGCACGTGATCCTCGGCATCCAACCGCAGCAGCGCCGCACGGAAGAGCGGTCCCGCCGCAAGGTCGAACGCCCGCCGCGCCTCCTCGCCGACGCGCCGCCTGACCGCCGCCTCGCGATCCGCCTCGCCCAGCCCCGACAGCTCCTCCGCCGGCAGCGCGAACCCGGCGAAAGGCGCGATTACCTGCACCGGGGAGCCATCCACCTCCATGAAGACCGTCCGCAGCGATTCGTGGCGCCGGACGATCTCGCCCAGCGCGCGCTCCAGCGCGGGCTGGACCAACGCACCGCCCAGGCGCCACGCCACCGGGATGGTGTAGGTGGCGCTCCCCGGCTCCAGGCGATCCAGGAACCAGAGCCGCTCCTGCGCAAACGAGAGCGGCAGCGCACCCGTGCGCTCGGTCGGCACCACCGGCGCCAGCACCGGCAGCCCCGCGCGCCGCAACTCCTCCACGCGCAGGGCCAGCTCCGCCACCGTGCGCCCCTCGAAGAGCGCCCGCGGCGGCAGCTCAACGCCGAAGACCGCGCGGACCTGGGACACCACCCGCGTCGCCAGGAGCGAGTGCCCGCCCAGCTGGACGAAGTTCTCCTCCACACCCACCCGCTCCAGGCGCAGTACCTCGGCCCAGATTCCCGCCAGCACCTCTTCCACCGGCGTCCGCGGCGCCACGTATCGGTCCGCGTCGGCCGTGTACTCCGGCGCGGGGAGCGCCCTGACGTCCAGCTTTCCGTTCGGGGTCAGCGGCAGCTGCTCCAGCACCACGAACGCGCCCGGCACCATGTACTCCGGCAGGCCCTGGCGCAGGTCGGCCCGCAGCGCGCTCGTCACCACGTCCCCTACCACGTACGCCACGAGCCGACGGTCACCCGGCCGGTCCTCGCGCGCCACCACCACGCACTCGCGCACCCCGTCGTGCCGGCGCAGCGCGGCCTCGATCTCCCCCGGCTCTATGCGGAACCCGCGGATCTTCACCTGGTCGTCCAGGCGCCCCAGGTACTCGATTGCGCCGTCCGCCCGCCACCGCGCCCGGTCGCCCGTAGCATACAGCCTCGATCCCGCCCCCGGCCCCAGGGGATCGGGAACGAAGCGCGACGCGGTCAGCGCCGGGCGGTTCAGATAGCCGCGCGCCACCTGGACCCCGCCGATGTACAGCTCCCCCGGAGCCCCCACCGGCACCGGCCGGAGCCCCGCGTCCAGCACGTACAGGCGTGTGTTCAGGATGGGGCGGCCGATCGGAACGACATCCACCGGGCCCTGCCGCTCGCACGCCCACCAGCTCACGTCCACCGCGGCTTCCGTGGGGCCGTACAGGTTGTGCAGCTCGATGCCGGGTGGAAACCGCTCGTGGAACTTCTCCACGAGTGCGGGCGAAAGCGCCTCGCCGCTGCAGAACACCCGCGACAGGCTGGCGCAGCGCTCCACCGCCGCGGACTCCACGAACTGCTGCAGCATCGAGGGAACGAAGTGCAGCGTCGTGACCTGGCGCCGCTCGATCACCTCCTGCAGGTACGCCGGGTCCCGGTGCCCCTCCGGCCGGGCCATCACCAGGCAGGCGCCCTGCTGCAGCGGCCAGAAGAACTCCCACACCGAGACGTCGAAGCTGGACGGCGTCTTCTGCAGCACCACGTCGCTCCCGCCCAGCCGGAACTGCGACTGCATCCACCACAGGCGGTTCACGACGCCGCCGTGCGCGTTCATCACCCCCTTCGGACGGCCGGTGGACCCGGAGGTGTAGATGACGTACGCCAGCGTGTCGGGCGTGGCTCCGCTCTCGGGGTTCCCGGCGCTCTCGCCCTCCGCCAGCGCGCCGTCCACGACGAGGACCTCCGTCCCGGCGCGCGCGGGGAGAAGGCCGCGCAGCTTCTCCTGCGTGAGCAGCACCGGAGTGGCGGAGTCGGCCAGAATGAAGGCCAGGCGCTCGGCCGGATAGCCGGGGTCCAGCGGCACGTAGGCGCCGCCTGCCTTCAGCACCGCCAGGATGCCGACCACCATCTCCAGGCTGCGCTCCAGGCAGATCCCCACCCGGACCTCGGGGCCCACCCCGCGCCGGCGAAGGTGGTGCGCCAGCCGGTTCGCACGCTCGTTCAGTTCGCCGTAGTGGAGAAACTCCTCCTCGAACCGCACGGCCACCGCCATAGGCGTGCGCGCCGCCTGCTCCTCGAAGAGCTGGTGGATGCACCGGTCCGCCGGGTACTCCGACGCGGTCCGGTTCCACTCCTCCACCACGAGCGCGCGCTCCGCCTGGCCCAGCGGGTCAAGCGCCCCCAGCGGGCGCTCGGGATCGGCCGCCATCTCCTCCAGCAGGCGGGCGAAGTGGCCCAGCATCCGGTCCACGGCCGCGGCGTCGAAGAGGTCGGCGTCGTAGTGGATGGATGCGCGCAGCGGCGACTCGGCGTCCACCCCCAGCACCAGCGGGTATCCGGGATGCTCGCGCACGCTGACGCTCCGCCCCTCGGTTCCCCGGAACGCGGCTTCGAACGGCAGCGGCTGGTAGTTGACGAACGTGTCGAAGAGGGGGGCGCCCTGCGGAAGGCCGCTCCACCGCTGGAGGTCCGGCAGGGCGGCGTGCTGGTGGGGGCTCAGGGCCGCGTTCCGCGCGGCGACCTCCTCCAGCCAGTCGGCGACGCGCGCTTCGGGCGGGAGGGGAACGCGAAGGGGGACGGTGTTGATGAGCAGCCCCACCATCTCCTCCGCGCCCTCCAGCCCGCTGGCGCGGCCGTGGCGCACCGTCCCGAACACCGCCTCGGTGCTTCCCGTGTAGCGCCCCAGCAGGAGCGCCCACGCCCCTTGGACTACGGTGTTCACGAGCACGCCGCGGTCGCGCTTCAGGGCGCGGACCGCGGCGTCGGCCGCGGGTGAGAGGTGGAGCTCGCGCGCGCCGAAGTGCGGCTCGGCGCGCGGGTCGCGCGGCCCGCTCCGGATCGGCCGCACGGGCGCCGGCGCTTCGAGGCCGCCGAGGATGCGCGTCCAGTACGCCTCGTCCGCCGCGCCGTCCCGCTCCCGCAGCCATCGCACGTGCTCGCCGAACGGGCGGGGGACGGGCAGTGCGGCCTCCCCCTCCTCCGCATCGGCGTCGTAGAGCGCGAACACCTCGCCGAGGACCCGGGTGGCGGACCATCCGTCGAGCAGGATGTGGTGAACGCTCCACACCAGCACCTGCTCATCCGCCGCCCCGTGGAAGAGGGCCAGGCGCATGGCCGACGCCTCCGCCAGGTCGAAACCGCGTGCACGGTCCTCCGCCAGGTAGCCCTCCACCGCCGCTTCCCGGTCGGCGGGCGCAAGACCCGCGCAGTCGCGCCGCGCGATCTCCAGCCGGACCTGGGGGAGCACTTCCTGGACGGGCTCCGGGACATCTTCCCAGCGGAAGCGGGTCCGGAGGATGCCGTGCCGCGCCACCACGCCGCGCCACGCCCGCTCCAGCCGCTCCGCGTCGGGCGGCTCCCGGAAGCGGCAGACGACCTGCTGCACGTTGACGCCCGACTCGGACGCCAGCAGAGCCCGGAGGAGCATCCCGTGCTGGAGCGGGGTGAGCGGATACCGCTCCTGAACGCCGACGCCGCCGGCGTCACCGAGTTGGGTCAAGGTCCCTCGCTACACACCCGTGCGGCACTCCACGCCAGTGGCGGGAGCGCGGACCGTGTCGGCACGGCTGAAGTGTTGTGCAGGCACTCGATCCTTCGGACGATCTCTCGGCCTTCCGGGAGCAGCCCCGCCGACGCGGGCGCCGTATGCTCACGCCGCTCGTGCTGTGGCGGTCTCACGTTCTGCATGCGTGGCGGGGAGGAAACCGGGGGAGATGAGGCCGGGCGAATTCCGCACACCGTTGCGTCCCTCCGCGGTGATGCCGGCATTCGCGGCCTCGGCGCGGAGCCGTCCCCGAAGCGAGAACCGCCCGATCTCCGGACGGGCCGCCGCTTGGGTCAACTAAAAGTCGGAAACAGATGCACCCGACAATATCCCTTCGGACTCTAAACACGCAAGTTTTCGGCGGGACCAAGATCCCGCCGGAACTGACCCGGCCAATTCGTGTCCGGCTCTGGCTCCTGCACCTGCGGCCTGGACGCCAGGCTGCGCCGCGGTTCCGCTCTGCGGGCCTTACACGGGACTGAGTTCCCGGAGGGGATCGGCAAGCAGGGCCGCACGCTCTGCGGCATCCCCGCCGCTATTCGTCCGTAATGAGCCGCCGCATGCGCAGTGGGACCTCCGAGGGCCCGGCAACGAGCGCCGGGTACTGCGCAGCTGTTCGCCGAAACAGCCGCACTGTTCGGCCTCGAGTTCCGGAAAAACAGAGAGCCCCCGTCAACGAACTCGTTGCGGGGGCTTCTCGTATGTATGGGCCTGGGCCGATTCGAACGGCCGACCTCACGCTTATCAGCAGAGCGAGGCAGCGATGCCCAGCGCCAGCGGGCGCCAACAAGCGCCAGAAACCCGCATTTTGAATCGAAATGGCGCCAGCCAGCGCCAGTCAGCGCCAGCCATGCATCGTGATTCTTGGCACTATTTTGGGCAATGTTTTTGAGGATGAGTTTAGGCCCATCTGAGTTGCCCCACCTCTGCACGTTGTCTTCGCGGAAATGACGCTGCAGCAGCGCAATTGGGTTGAAGCCGTTGCCACAGACATGCCGCGGGGTTCCGCAATGCGGCCCGCGCCCCCGGAACTCCCCTGCCTCCGTTCACCCGGCCTGAACTGGGCGCCCACGCTACTCCGCGGGGCAGCGCGAGCAGAAAGGCGCGGCAGCGCTCCCGGCTGCCGCGCCTTCTCACCTGAGTGCACGGGTCACGAACCGCTGAGCTTCTTGATCAGGTCAGTGATCACGCTCCCGGCGTCGACGCTGAGCATGGCCGCCAGTCCCTGCCACCGTACGTCGTCTTCCGTATCGCACTCCCCGCGCTCCCGGCAGGCCTTGGGATTTTCCAGCACGTCCACGCGACCCCAATGCCCGAGCAGGTGGATGTCCACCGGGAGCGACTCGACTTCCAGGCCCCCGGGGATGCGAAGCACCGACACTCCCGCGTACCAGTTCCGATCGACGGCCCTGGGATCCACCCCGAAGGTCAGGGCCCACCGGTGCCACTTCGGACGGATTGGAGTGCTGACGCCGACGAAGGCCGCAGGCGCCCAGCTGCCATCCACCTGCTTCACGGTATCGCGGCCGGTGGCGAAGGTCGTGTCGAACGACGCCTTGCTGCCGTCCGGCAGCGTGCGCTCGATGCGAATGGTGCGTTCCGGCCCGGCCTGCGGACCCAGGTAGCTCCGGCTGCGGGTGGCCATGATGCCGCCGATCAGCCGGGGGGAGGCTCGAGCGTAGGCTTCATAGAGCACGGAACTCCGGCCGGAGTTGCCGCCGACCAGCGACATCCGCGCGTGGCGGCGTCCGGGACCCTCGCCCAGAGTCCAGTTGGCCCGGGCAAAGCAACCGAGCCGGTGCGGATTCTGGCCAACTTCAGCGGAGTCGACGCCGGCCATCACGGTGTCGGGCGTCACCGAGCCCGTGCCGATGCGCGTGAACGCGACCCGCAGCCGGCTGCAGGTCTCCGGCGACGTGATCCGCCCGACCGAGTCGTCCGCGGCGTCCGCGCGGACGATCTCGACGACGACCGGGTGGCGGAGCGGCGTCTTCTCGAACCAGGATTCGTAGTTCCCCGAATGCTGGCGGAGTGCATAGCCGGGAGTGGACCGGGTCAGGCGGATCTCCCGGAACGACGAGCCGCTGGGCGTGCGCGCGTCCACCGCGACGGCGGCGCCTTCCGCTCCGCCGGCCCGATACCACAGCGTTTGTGCGAAGCCTTCCGTATCGGCCACGACGCTGTCGGGGAGGAGCGCCCCGGATGTGCTCCGGAAGCGCACCATCGCTCCGGCCGCGGGGCGGCCCTGGTCGAAGACCCGGACCCGGAGGGGCTGCGTCTGCAGCGGCTCCGATCCAGCGAGCGCTACGGTGCATGCGGCATCCGCGGCGGGCGGGGAGCTTTCGCCCGGGCAGGAAATCCCGGTCTGCGCCCGCAGGGGGCTGCCCGAGGTGGAGAGTGCAGCCCCGAGCGCCGCGAGAACGAGCGCGGCGCGCCGGATGGTGGAGATCGATTGCGTGTTCATTGTGGATCTGGAGGCTCAGGGTGCTCGCAGGGGCGCGCGCTTCGCGCCGACGCCGCGGTTCAGCGATGACTGCCACGGGACGCGCGGGGATGCCGCGTGGCCGTGGGCGCGATTCCGGAGTGCGTTCAGACGGCTCCCTGCTGAGGGCTCCGTCCGCGCCGCGCTCCTTCGGATCCGGAAGGCCTCGTTCCGTCGCAGGGCGGCTGTTCGGGGTTCGCGCCGCAGCGCTCCCGGAAGCCGGCCGCCTCGCGGTCGAGTTCGGCCGCGGTCGGCGGCCGCCGGCCGCTCGCCTCCTGGCACGGCGTACGATCGGGACAGCGCAGGATCCCCGAGGCGACGATCTGCTCGATCACGAGCCGCGCGACCGTGCGACCGAGGCTCATCCCCGCTTCATGATCCGTTCGGTAGTGGATGCCGGCCCAGAGGCGCGCGAGCCCGGAGTTGTCGGCCAGTTCGTCGAAATCGCGGCGCCATTCCGGGAAAAACCACGAGAGCAGCTCGCTCGCCGCGGCGCCGTACGTGCTGTGGCCCGACGGATACGAGGGGTGGCGCGGCGTACCGGGCGACGGCAGGGGGCAGACCCGCCCGCAGCCATCGATCACTTCGCCCTTGAGGTCGAACGCCACTTCGCGGTCGTACAGCACCGGAATCGAAGGATCGACTTCGACGGGCCGCGGGCGCCTGGCCGTAAACGGGCGCGGGCTCCGCCACTTGTAGTACCACGCCGCGAGCAGTGCGCTCTCAATCGCCACGTCCAGCGCGGCCCAGACGAGGCCCTGGCGCGGCGGAGACCAGTCGGTCATCGGCATGAGGTACGAGAGGGCATGCCGGTGGGCGAGCCCCGGCGTTTCCGCCTCGAAGTAGCGCGCGAGCTCTCGCGGGGTCTCGATCAGGGGATCGCTCTGCCGGGCCGGCCGCACGACAGCGCCCGGCGGGGGCGGGCGCAGCTGCAGGAAGTAGCTGATGGGGAGGCGCTCCCGGCAGGGTTCCTCGGTGTCGATCGCGTCGGGGTCGTCGATGAGGCCGGCCAGCCTGCGAAGCTCCGCCAGATCCTGAGACTCGTCCGCCGCACAGTCCCGCCGGACCGACTCGGTCCACGGCGGGAAGTAGTCCGCCGTGCCCGGGACATCCGTGCGGGCGGTCAGCTCGGCCAGCGTGATTACGCGGGGTACGGGACACTCGAGCCAGTAGCTCGCGGCAGGTTCCACCTGCGGTCCCGGCAGCGCGTACTCCCGCTTGCCGTCTTCCTCTTCCGTCATCGCGCCTCTCGTGTTCGGGTATCCGCGGCGGAGCTGCCGCCGCTTCCTTCGCCGGCGCCGGTGCGCCGCCGTCCTGGGCTGTGGCCGAACGGTAGCCGGACGCGCTTACACGGTGCTCAACTGCCGGTGAACCGGCGGAGGGAACCGACACAGGACGGGGCGATAAGGCGTTGCCCGACAGCGACTTGCAGCGTGTAAGCGGCGCAAGGGGACGGGATGTTGCCCGGGCGGAGAGGCGCGGCCAGATTCGCTGGAGCGGCTTGAGCCGGATTCATGTGCCGCCTTCCCGGTCAATCGGCGGACGGGAACTCACCTGCCCATCATGGGAGGATCTTATGAGAGACGAGCGCGAAAGCAACCAGGGCGAGATCGGGGGAGCGGAGGCCCGGTCGGACGAGGGTCCGGAGAGCGGTGGCGGTGGGAGGGAGACGCAGGCGGAGGAAGCGGGGGCGCAGGCCGGGGGGCAGGATCGCGGAACGCTGGGCCACGGTGAGAACGCGTACCTGCTGAAGCGGATCGCGCACGCGGCCGATGGCCATCGGACAAATGATCGGGTGCGGGTTCTCATGCAGACCAAGCCGCCGTACCGGCCACTGCACGTGGCGACCGGGAACCGGCTCCCACCCGTGCCCAAAGCGGACGAGCGGATCTACGGCCCGTTCGTGACCGCGGAGCCGCTGGAGGTGATCACGCTCAAGAAGAAGGTCGCGCGCGTGACGGTGCACTTCGAGGACGGCAGCACTCCCGTGGAGGTGAACGGCGCCGACGCGCTGTTCTGGAGCATGAGCGCCGTCGAAAAGTTCTGCTTCCCGTGGTATGCGTCCCAGTACGGCGTGCCGGTCGCGAACCTGATGTGGGAGAGCTTCGCGAACGACACGGAGGTAGCGGCGCTCTGCCACGACCCGCGCAGCGAGGCGTGCGACGTCACCGGGGGGACGGCGCGGGTGGTCGGAGTGGAGTCGCTCCTCAGCGAGGCCCTCTTCGCGCTTGGACGATAGCCTGGAACCGCGGGTGGCTTCTCAGTCCGCGAAACGCGAAGTCGTTCCAGACGTACTCACGATGCTGCGGGTTCCCTTCGAGGTAGCGTTCCACTTCGCGCAGGGAACCCGCGGTGTCACCGAGGACCAGGTGCAGCGCGGCCGCGTCGAACGCGAAGGCGAGGGACAGGTCGGCGCTGCTGGCGACCTCGCGACGTATGCGGCGCTGGACAATGCGAGCGCTGTCGCCGAGCCCGGCGCGCGCCAGCACTCGCGCGTACAGCATCTCACGGTAGTACGGCTGGTACCGCGGCAGATGATCCGTCCGGGCGGTGCCGCGGAGCGTCTCGACGAGGGACCACGCGGAGTCGGGTCGAACCCGGCTCTCCGGATCCCACGCCGCGATCGCCAGCTCGCATTCCAGGAAGCGCCAGTCGGAGGGAAATTCCTCGCGCCCCCTGCGGCACCAGTCTTCAGCCGCCCGGAACTGCTCGGCATCGAGGTAGGCCCGGAACAGCCGCTGGGCGATGTCGGGGCCGTCCCGCAGGAACGGGTCGGAATGGAGGGCGCGCCTCGCCAGAACGGCGGACGCGTCCACGTCGCCCTCCAGGAGCTCGAGCCGGCTGAGGGTCGCCAGCGCCGATGCCAGCCGCGGATCGATTTCGATCGCGCGCCGGAGGTCCGCCTCCGCGGACCGCAAGGTGACGGCGGAACCCGGCTCCAGGTTGTTGATCCGGGCCGCCTGCATGCGAATGGTGCCGCGCAGTTCCAGCGCCCTCGCGCTCCCCCCGGCCCGCTGGACGGCGCCCTCCGCGTGCCGGAGCGCCTGCAGCAGGATGCCGTTGTAGCGCGCGCGGTCCACGCTCCCGACGAGCCGGGCGCGTTCAAGGGCGTTCCAGCCCCGCCGGATCGTCGGCTCGACCCACGATGGATCGAGCTTCTCCGCACGGGCAAACAGCGAGTCCGCGGCGGCGAGCGTGAGCAGCGCGGCACGGGGCCGGACGCGCAGTTCCCGGGTCCCAGGATGCCAGAGGCTGTCTTCCCATGCATCCGCCCGTTGCACGAGGAGATAGGCTTCCAGGACCGGCCGTGCCGCCGCGAGCTCCCGCTCCTCCGCAAGGCGCCCGAGCCGCTGCCGCAAGGCCCGGAGTAGGGCGCCGGACACCTCGTCCTGCAGCTCGAACAGCTCACCGACGGGCCGCTCGATCCGGCCGCTCTGGATGATGCGTCCGCGGCCAGCCTCCGCGAGATGATAGATGACGCGGACGCGCCCGCCGGAATGCTGAACCTTTCCGTGCACCAGGAGCCCCGCGCCTGCCGCATGAGCCAGGCTGTCCCGCTCGTCGGCGGTTCCGGAGCGGCTCCCGCCGACGGGGACGACGGACAGGGAAGGGATCTGGCTAAGCCGCAGCACGAGTTCGTCGGTAAGGCCGGGGCCGAGAGGAGATTCCGCGCCGGATGTGCCGACGTCCTCGAACCCGAATACCGCCACGACGTTCGGGTCCAGGTCAGCCGCGGGGGAGATCGCGCGTCGCCCGTACAGCCAGCCGAGCGTCGCGACCAGGGCGATCAGCAGGACCCCTATGCCCACCCCACGCCGGAGCCGTGGTCGGGCCGCGTGAAGCGGGGATGCCGCTGGCGGCGGGGACGGGACCGGGGGTTCGGCTGCGGCGGGGGAGGAGCCGAGGGGCCGGGGCGCGGGGCGCCGCTCGTGCTCCAGGCGGAGCCGTTCGGCGAGCCGCAGGAGGTCGTCCATTGGATCGAGCTCCAGCTCGTCCCGCAGGCGGGTCCTGTATTCCTCGAACCGGGCCAGCGCTTCGTCGGTCCGGCCCTCCTCGTGGAGCAACTCGATCGCGAAGTGCTGCGCCTCGTCTTTGAGCGGGTCCGCCTCCGACCAGGCCAGTGCTTCCGCGAGGGCTAGGGGCTGCTGGCCGCGCGAGAGATGGGCCTCCACCAGCCCGCGCCGCGCACGCCTGTGCAGTCCCGCCGCACGGGTCCTGCGGATGCTCGCCCATCGCTCGAAGTGCGCCGATTGGGGGAGCGGAAAATTGTGGAGGAACGGCCCGCGGTAGAGATCGGCTGCGCGGCGGAAGTCGGCACGACCTACGGCTTCCTCGAGTTCGGCGACGTCGATCATGACATCTTCCATCACGGTGAGCACGCCACCGCTGTTCGTGATCCATTCGCGCCGCAGTGCCTGCCGAAGCCTGTGAAGATTCTGGTTCAGGACGTTCCGGCCGCGGTCCGCGGCGCTCCCGGGCCAGAACATGTCCAGGATGATGTCGCGCGTGACGCGCCGCTCCGCGGCGAGGTAGACCAGCAGCCCGCAGCGGGTGGGCTGCTGCCGGAGTGACTGGACAGCTTCGCCGTCCACCGTGATGTCGACCTCGCCCAGTGTGGAGAGCCGGATATGCATGGGAGGCGGAGGTTCAGGATTGCAGGAACCGACCTCGTCCGGGGCAGCCTGCGACGCGCCGCGCGTCCAGAGATCCTACAGTGGACGCGACTCCCCCTCGGAAGCGCCGAGCCGAGCACGTCCAGAAAGGCGGCTCGCCGGCGGGACCCGCGCCTCCACAAGGACGCCGTCATGGATCTGATGGGTGCGCCGGTGTACCCGTCGCGCCGCCCGACACGTGTACGGAGGTCGTCCCGGCCTGCGTGCGCACATGGACCACCGTCACGCGCGGACCGTGCCCGATGTACCGGTCGCCGGGCGAGAGTTCCGGCGCCGTCTTGATGATGCGCGCCCGCCGCTCGATCTCGGCGGGAATGACCACCAGACCGGCGCCCAGCGGGTGTTCGGCCCAGCACCGCTCTTCCCCGCACGTCCAGAGTACCTGGACCAGGCCGTCCTGTAGTTCGCTGCTTCGATCTCCTATCGGAGGCCAGCGCCGACCCTGGTGTCGCCGGGAAGCAGGTGTGCGGCGTTCTTGATCATGCGAGGTTCCCTCTCCATCAGATCGCGGTCCCGTCCGAACGGAAGGACCGTGGACGGTCCCGGTCATAGACCCATTCGGATTCCGGAAGGCCGCGGAGGAACGCGGCCGCTGCCGGGAGAACGCCCTGCTCGGCAGCGTACCTGATGTGCTCCGCGACTCGAGCGCGCTTTTCTTCGTTCGTGCTCGTCCACCATGCGGCGAGGATCAGCGGGCCGGAGGCTCCCAAGCGCCGTCCGGGAGTTTCGTACGGCCTAGCAGCATCTCGTAGAGTGTGGTCCAGTGCATCGCCCGCGGGCAGATCCGGCCGCCTTTCCGCACAATCTCAAGCAACTCGTCCACGTTCGGCGTCTCTGCCATGCGACAGTGCTGGTTTCTGGAGCCGAAGTCTCCCGCGACGGCAGTTCCCGGTTTCTTTCAGGGGCGGCCTTCCCTTCGATCAACTACCCGCAAGATTGTCAGAACAGTACCGGCGCGGCAGCCCGAAAGCCAGCCTGCGGTGCCCGGCCGTCTGATGCCGGCCGCTGGACTCTCAGGCGCGACCGGCCTCTGAAAAGGACACCCGAAAAGCTGATCGCTCTTAGAGGCGGAGACCCGGCAAGGACGCTCGGTCGGACGTTACATCCGCGGCCAGGCGCCTGCTGCCCCAAGCCGCGCGACGCCCGCATCCATCGTCAGAACCTCGAAATCTGTCCAGCCCTGATCAGGGGCGAGGGTAGCCAGCATGTTTCCGGCGTCCTCCGACGTGTAGGGAGACGGCACCGAACGGCTGCGGGCGTGACACCGGGCCGGGAGAAGCTCGCCAAAGTCGTCGCCGAGCTTTCGCAGGAGTTCCCGCACCTGGGTCCGGACCTCCTCGATGGCGGGAAGGCGGTCTCGGCGCTGCGCGGGGCCCCGTGTGCGTCCAGCCAATCCGACACTCGGGCGCGCATCATCTGCTCGTTGGGCACCCGGCAGCGGTCGAGCCAGCCGGGGTCCGTGGTCAGCGTTGCGAGGCTTCGCGCCTCCCGGTACCCGGTCAGCGGCTGTCCGGACCTGAACGTGACTAGATGGCCCAGGCGGAGAGCCGTGAGAATCGCTGGCTCATCTCGCGCCTTAAACCGGGCAAAGGTTTCGAGTTGCTCCTGCTTGTGGTGAATCGGCGCCATAGGCGGGGGCCAGGTAGTTTCGACGGGCTACGGGGAGACCGGGCTCCGCGTGCTACGCGAGTGGACAGATCCTCCTGTCCCGGGCGGATGCCGCGGCCTGGACGTGCTCGATACCGTACGAACGACATTGTACGATGTGGTCCGCAGAGTCGCCACCAAGGGTGCGGAGGCCGGAGTGGTAGGCAGCCCGCGGCCTCCCCCCGTGCAGATCCAAGAAAATGGGCAGGCACTCTCGGAGGCTCAGGGCCTCTCTAGGCTCGCGTGCGAATTCTACCGCGAGTTGGCGCGGCTGGCGGAGGAGTGCATCAATGACGCGCAGGACTCTGAATACGAGCAGCTACTCGGAACGTGCGGATAAAACATGACTACCGGAACGCTGGTGGTCGTCGGACGAGCTTAGCATGGACGACGTGAGATACGAATGCTTACTCCATCGATAGGCACTCCCGGAGAGCCGTTTCCAGCCACCCGTACCCGATCCGCTCCTGCTCCAGCCGCACCCTGTCGCCGCAGCGGTCGGCGAGTAGATACTCGAACAGCGCGCACTCGTCGGCGTTGAGGCGCGAGACATCTCCCGTGTATCGCCTATCCGCTGGCTCCCGGCCCCAGAGCGCACGGTGCGCGTGGAGCGTGGCCCGGTCCATCAGGAACGACCGCGCCTCCGGAAGGTTCGCGCGTAGCCGGTTGAGGATGCCGAAGCCGTGGGTGTCGATGTCGCCCCAGTAGTGCACCTCGACACGTCGGAGCCAGCCGACCTCCGCGAGCCGCTCCAGGCCGTAGCCGAGCCCGAAGACGACCATGCTATCCGGGCAATCAGGAAAGGCCAGGCCGTTGGTTCGATTCTCGGTGATGAAGACGCGCCGCAGCGACAGCCGGAGAGCGGCGAACTGCTCGGGCGGGAGCGAGAGATCGGAGAGTCCCTGCAGGTAGAGGGCTGGGTCGAGTAGGCGGAAACGGACAAGCGGCCGCTCGCTACGCAGGCCGTAGCGCTCGTTGAAGGCGCGCGCGCCGACTGCGGTGTAATCGACCGCCGTTTCCGGGAGTACCACGTCGAGCAGTTCCGACAGCAGCGCCCGATGCCTCTCGATAAATTTCGTGTCCACGCCCGGGATGTCGAGCTGGCGGAGGTACAGCCCCGGCCGGGGATGGGCGGTGAACCAGTCGAGGACAGCCAGTACCTCGCCCCAATGAGCCGCATGGTCGAGCACCGTGAGTGGGTAACGTGCGAGCCAGTCGTGGAGCGCGGGATAACGGTGGAGTGTCGCGTCGGCGAGCGCCTGGAAACGATCCGCCGCGGCGGACTGGCGGATCAGCCGTAGCGCGTCGGCTTCCGTGGGGATGATCGCGGCGACCGGGAGGGTGTTCGCACCGTGCACGCGGCTCCTCACCTCCTCGCGTTCTAACTCGAACCCGAACCCGCGGGCTTCGCGCTCCACCGCGTTCAACGCCCGCGCCCAATCGCCCACGTCCCCGAACCGCTCGGCGATCTCGCGAGCGCTCGGGCGCCGCAGCCGCAGCCTCAGCGGAAAGAGCGGCTCGCCCGTCAGCCGCGCCGCGAGGATGTCTCCCCGCTGCCAGCGCTTCTCGACCGCGGCGGTGATCTGCTCCGGCGTGGTCCAGCTCATGATACCCGGA
This sequence comes from Longimicrobium sp., assembly GCF_036554565.1. Lineage (NCBI taxonomy): Bacteria > Pseudomonadati > Gemmatimonadota > Longimicrobiia > Longimicrobiales > Longimicrobiaceae > Longimicrobium > Longimicrobium sp. The sequence continues at coordinate 17,999 of NZ_DATBNB010000215.1, forward strand.
TCAGCCGCCTGGCTTTCCGCTCTGCGTGATATTCCTCGATGCTCAGGTTCCGCAGCATCGAACACCGCCCGTCCTCGTTGTGCACGAACCCGACGTTCGCCACGTACGGTTCGATGACGTGGATCTTCTGCAGCGGCGTCACGATTAGGAGTTGCAGGTTCAGCTTCTTGAACAGCTCCAGGCCATAGCGCGTGGATTCGTCCGAGCCGCGGCCAAACGCCTCGTCAATCACTACGAAGCGGAACGAGCGCGAGCGCTGCTCGCCCCACTCCAGGCCGAACTGGTAGGCGAGGCTGGCGGCAAGCACGGTGTAGGCGAGTTTCTCCTTCTGTCCGCCCGACTTGCCTCCTGAATCTGTGTAGTGCTCGTACTCCGAGTCGCCCTCGCGCCAGCGCTCGGAGGCGGAGAAGACGAACCAGTTGCGCACGTCCGTGACCTTGCGCGTCCAGCGCTGGTCGAGCTCGGTCTGCCCCTGGCGGCCGCGGAACCG
>NZ_DATBNB010000216.1 GCF_036554565.1 Longimicrobium sp.
CGTTCATCAGCTCCGTCAGTCGGGCCGTGGGCTCGGGAACGTTGCGGACGACGATGCGGTCCAGCGCGGGCCGTCCCTCGGGCGCGTCCTCGTTGGCCACCACCGTCACCTGCTGCCCTTTCTGCCAGGTGCCGAAGCGGAAGAGCCCGTTGCCCACCGGGTTGCTGCTGAAGGGGGCGTGGCGCAGCGCCTCGGGCGCGACGGATTCCAGCAGGTGCCTGGGAACCGGCACCACCTCCAGCAGCGCGTTCAGGGTGGACGGCCCCGTGCGGTTGAGCTTCACCTCCACCGTCATGCTGTCCGTGGCCCGAACGGTCTCCACCCCCGCCACGTCGGCCGTGCGGGGCGACGCTGTCTTGGGGTCCTTCTGCCGCTCGATGGTAAAGACGACGTCGTTCGCCGTCACCGGCCGCCCGTCGTGCCACTTGAGGCCGGGGCGCACCTTCAGCAGCACGGTGGCGCTGTCGGGCTGCTCCCACCCCTGCAGCAGGTCCGGCGTGTAGGTGACCAGCGTGCTGTCGCGCCGGCCCAGCGCGCGGAACATCAGGTGCACCAATTGATACGCGGTGTTGCTGTCGTAGGTCAGCGGGTTCAGGTCGTCGGGGTCGCCCTCGGCCAGCACGATCAGGCTGCCGCCGGGGGCGTGGCCCGTGAACGTCTTGAAGTTGGCCGCGGGGGCGTCCTCACCCGCCGGCCCCTGCGCCTTCTGGTCTCCCCCGCCGCCGCCGCACGCCGCCATGGCGAACGCCAGCATCACCGTCGTCAACGCGGCCGTCCGCCGCCCCCACGTGTGTCCCCGCATCTCGCCTCCCCATTGCTCGCGTGACCTCCGGCCCCTGCCGAAGCCGGCTGCTCCCCCTCGATCCCTTCCCCGATTCCTACTGCCGGTCGCCCCCGTCAGAACCGGTCGAACATCCACGGCTTGGGCACCGCCAGGGCCTGGTCCAGCCGCTGGATCACCGCGGGGCGGTCGATGGTGGCCAGGCCCCCGGCCACCGCCTGCCACGGGGCGATCGCGCCGATGAAGATGCGCGACAGCGTATCCACCGGCAGCCGCATGGTGGCGTCGATGTGCCCACCCGTGTACGGCTCCACCTCCATGCGGCGCCCGTCCAGGTGCACCCGCCAGGGCCCCCGGTTTTCCGGGATCTGCTCGTCGTCCACCTCCAGCACCAGCGTCATGTCGCAGTTCACCGCCAGCTGCCGCAGCGCGAGTGCGCCGGGCACGTCCAGCACCCGGAACATGGGCCCGCGGAGCAGGGTGGCGCTGGGAAACCACAGCCCCCAGCTCGGCGCGGAGAGCAGCGGCAGCCGCGGCTCGCTCAGCCGGTCGCCGAACCCTTCTTCCGGGTGGGCGCGGTACACCACCTCGCGCCACTGGTCGCCCAGGCTGGAAAGCCAGGCGTAGATGCCGCGCTGGGCCGGCAGCGACAGCCACACCCGCTCCTCCAGCTCGATGAAGCGCCGGTCGATGGGCAGGTCTGCCCGGTAGCGAACGATGGCGTAGCCCTCGGCCTCGCCGCTCTCGCCCCAGTACAGCACGGCCGCCAGGTCGTCGCGCTTCCAGCTCTGCCGCCAGTTGCGCTCCGTGCGGTCCAGCTGGCCGGTCTGCAGGCGCTGCGCGGCTTCGCGGTAGATGGCGCGCATGGCGGCCTCGTCGTCCTCGCCGTCCACCATCCGCACCCGCATGCGCTCCTGCTTGTCGTCCGGCAGCAGCGACGGCGGCACCTGGTACTGGTGGGCCTCGCCGGCCAGCCCGTATCCCAGGCCCTCGTAGAACGAGGCGCGGAACGGATACAGCACCGATCCCACGTCGCCGCGCTCGCGGGCGTGCTCGAAGCCCGCGATCAGCAGGCGCGTGGCCAGGCCCCGCTTGCGGTGCGTGGGGGCGATGGCCACCGAGCCCAGCCCCATCACCGGCATCGCCACCCCGCCGATCCACTGGCGCATCCACAGGAGCTGGCAGGCGCCCACCAGCCGGCCGCGCTCCTCGGCGGCCCACAGCGCCTCGATCCCGCCGTGCGGGCCGTTCAGAAGGAAGTCTTCCCACCACTCGTGGCCCCGGTCCGGCGCGGGAAAGCTGTGCGCCTCCAGCCGGGCCACGTCGTCGATTTCATCCGGGCGCGCCGGGCGGAACGTTTCGCTCACCCCTGTCCTCCCCCAACCTTCATCGATCCCCCGTCACGTTCTGCCGATGGCCCGCCTTTCGCAGCGTCGGGGCGGCCTGCCGACGCGCGGGAACATGCTCCCGCGCCGATGCGTGTACCGTGCCATCCGCCGCCGGTGGTGGACGGCCCTCTTTCGCGAACGGGATCCGAGATGCCACACCCCCTTTCACTTTCCCGCATCCCGGCGCTGCTCGTGGCGCTGGGCGTTTCCCTGGCCGGCTGCCAGCCCGCGGCCGCCGGCGGGCGGATCGGCGGCACCCCCGAGCCTCGTGCCCAGGTGGTGCCCGGGCTGGAGGTGCTGGTGCGCGACTCCATGCACCTGCTTGCCGGAAAGCGCGTAGGGCTGATCACCAACCAGAGCGCCGTCACGCGCGGGGGCGAGCACGCCGCCGACTTCCTGCGGCGCAGCGGGGTGAACCTGGTGGCGCTGTTCGGCCCCGAGCACGGCATCCGCGGCGACATGGAAGCCGGCGAAACGGTGACCGCCGGCCGCGACGCCCGGACCGGCGTTCCCGTCTTTTCCCTGTACGACCGCACGCAGCGCCCCACCGCCGAGGAACTGCAGGGGGTGGAGGTGCTGGTGTTCGACATCCAGGACATCGGCGCGCGGCCGTACACCTTCGTCTGGACGATGGCGATGGCCATGGAAGAGGCGGCCCGGCACCGGATTCCCTTCGTGGTGCTGGACCGCCCCAACCCCATCACCGACGTTTCCGAGGGCCCGGTGATGCACATGGACGTCAAGAACGTCACGCAGGTGATCACCGGCTACTATCCCACGCCGCTGCGCCACGGGATGACGGTGGGCGAGGTGGCGCGCTACTACAACGGCGACGCCAACCTGGGGGTCGATCTCCACGTGGTCCCGGCGGAGGGGTGGCGCCCCGACGCGTTCTTCGACCAGACGGGGCTTCCCTTCGTGCGGCCGAGCCCCAACATCCGCTCGGTGACGGCGGAGCTCATCTATTCCGGGCTGGTGCTGGCGGAGGCGACCAACGTGCACGCCGGGCGCGGGACGGACGAGCCCTTCCACTACTTCGGCGCGCCGTGGCTGGACGCGAACCGGCTGCTGCAGGCGGTGGCGCAGTACGACCTGCCGGGGGTGCGGCTGGTGCCGGAGGAGATCCGCCCCACGAAGGACCCTGCCGTCTACACCACCTATCGCGACACCGCGTTCACCTCGCTGCGCATCCAGGTGACGGACCGCCGCGCCTTTCAGCCCGTCTTCACCACGCTGGTGCTGCTGACGGAAGCCAAGCGGCAGAACCCGGAGCGCTTCCGCATCATGAACACGGGGTTCACGCAGATGATCGGCAGCACCTGGGCGCGCGCGGCCTTCGACCGCGGCGAAGACCCGCGGCTGATCCAGGCCCGCTGGCGAGAGGAACTGCAGGCGTGGGAGCAGAAGCGGGCGCGGTACCGGCTCTATCGATAGACGCGGTGACGCGGATACGACGATAGAAGAAGCGGGGGGACGGCGACCATGCCGTCCCCCCACCGTCTTTCCTGTCATCCCGAAGAAGCGGCCGCGGGGCGGTTGGACCTGACACCGCAGACCGCAGCGACTGGGGGATCACGTTTCACGCAGAGGTCGCAGAGGGAACGGAGAGGACGCAGAGAGTAAACGAATTTCTCTGCGTCCTCTCTGTCTTCTCTGCGTCCTCTGCGTGAAACAGGGGTAAAAGCCAGCGTGGTGCCCAGTAGCAGCGGGATGCACTCCACTGGCTGTTTCCTG
>NZ_DATBNB010000217.1 GCF_036554565.1 Longimicrobium sp.
GGTGCTGGGCGCCGAGGTGGCGCTGGCGCACCTCTTTTCGCACCCCACGGTGGAATCGCTGGCCGCGCGTGTTTCCGGTTCGGAGCTCCAGGGCGAGAGGGACCGGGCGATCCCCATCCGCCCGTCCGGTTCGCGGCCCCCGCTCTTCCTGGTGCACGAGGGAGCGGGGTCCACCGCCTACGCACAGGTGCTCCATCCTCACCTGGACGTCGACATCCCGGTGTACGCCCTGCCCCCGGCGCCCGCGGAGGCACCCCTGCGGACGGTGGAAGGGATGGCGACACGCCTGGTGCGGATGATCCGCGAGGTGCAGCCCTCGGGGCCGTACCGGGTGGCGGGGTGGTCGTTCGGCGGGGTGCTGGCCTACGAGGTGGCCTCGCAGCTGATCGGCCGGGACGAGGTCGTGGAGTTCGTGGGGATGCTCGACAGCTATCACCCCGCCCGCGCCGGTGCCGTGTCGCACGACGTGGCGCAGGAGCACGCGCTCCTCCTGCACGTGCTGCGGATGGCCGAGCCCGCGGACGCGAACGGGCGCGCGGACCCCGGCGAAGCGGCCGACGCCACCGGCGACGCGGACCTGGAAACCTTCGTCGCCCGCTGCCGCGAGCAGGGGCTGCTCCCGGGCCACGTCACCGTGGAGCAGGCGCGGGGGATGCGCGACCTCCTGCGCACGCACCAGCGCGCCCTGCGCGAATACTCGCCGCAGCCGCTCCCGGTGGCGCTCCACCTCTTTCCCGCGCGGCAGAGCCCCGAGGCGGACCCGACGCGCGGCTGGGGCGCCTTTCACCCCGAGCGGCTGCTCCGGGTGACGCCCGTGCCGGGAACGCACCTGTCGATGATGCGGCCGCCGAACGCCGCCGCGCTCGGCGAGGCGCTGTCGCGCGCGCCCGGCACGCAGAAGAGGGGCGCGCCGCCATCCCCCGCCGGCCGTTCACCCCACGTGACGCTCCAGGGCGGCGTGGCCGGCGCCGCGCCCCTCTTCTGCGTGCCGGGCGCGGGAAGCGGCGTCACCAGCTTCATCGACCTGCTGATGGCGCTGGACCCGTCCGTCCCGGTGCACGGGCTGCAGCCGCGCGGGGTTGATGGCGAAGCGCCGCCCCACACCACCGTGCAGGCAGCCGCGGAGCACTACCTCCGCGCGCTCCCCGAAACCTCGCCCGCGGGGCCCCTCCACCTGCTGGGCCACTCCTTCGGCGGCTGGGTGGCGTTCGAGATGGCGCTTCGGCTCCATGCGGCGGGACGCCCCGTTGCCTCGCTGACCATCCTGGACAGCGAGGCGCCTGACGATTCCGAGACCCTGGTCCGCGAGTACGACGGCGGGGAGGCGTTCCTGAAGCTCGTGGAGATCCTGGAGCTGGCCACGGAGCGGTCCCTTGGGATCGCCCCCGAGGACGTGGCCTCGCGGGACGAGGCCGGGTGGCTGAAGCTGCTTCACGGGAAGATGGTGGGGCTCGGCCTGCTGAGCGCGCGCACGGCACCCGAGGTGATGGCGGGCCCCCTCCGAACGTTCGCGCGGTGCCTGCGTACGGCGTACCGTCCCTCGGGCGTCTACCCCGGCCCGCTGCGCCTGGTGCTCGTGGACGACCCCGCGAAGGACGAGGCCGCCAACCGCGCGGCCTTCGCGGAGATCGAGCTGGGATGGAGGAAGTGGGCGCCCGGGCTGGTGTTCTCCGTCGGCGCGGGGAACCACATTACCGCGCTCAAGGCGCCCCACGTGGCGGTGCTGGCCGGGCTCCTCGCCCGGGACCGCGCCGCGGGCGAAGGGTGACGCACCGGCGGCGGGATCCGCGGACGGGCGGGTGGAGGCGCGGGGGAGGTCGCGGTCCGCGCAGAGGCGATCAGATCTCGAGGATGGCGCCTTCGTAGGCACCGCGCGAGCCGGCGACGATGCCCTCGCCGGCGCCCTGGGGAAGCAGGCGCAGGCCGCCCCCGGCGTACCTCGACCCGGTGCAGAACAGGCCCCAGATGACGGTGTGGGGAACCGGGGCGGCGCCGGGCTCGGGCGGATAGAAGTACGGCCGGGACTCCACCTCCTCCTGCACGATCCATCCTCCCTCCTCCACCGCCTCGCGCACCCGCGCCTCCCACGCCTCGGGCGCCAGGTGCCGCCCCACGTGCACCGCCGCGCCGCCCGCGCCCAGGCCGCGCTTGAGCACCAGGTCGCCGCGCTGGTCCAGCAGAAAGCCGGGGAACTGCACCTCGGCCCCACGCCAGGTGGTGGTGCGGGGCGAGACCAGGCGCGTCCAGGGAATGTGGTCGCGGAGCAGCTGGCGGTCCTCCTCCGTCCACCCCTCCAGCCCCTCGTTCTCCGAAAGCAGGGCGAGGTTGCGCTTGTCGAGCCACAGCCGCGTGAGCCCGCCGTTGTAGACGCGTACCGTCCCCGCCACCTGCGCCCCCAGCATCTGCATGGGGGCGCGGTTCGGGCCGAACGTGAGAAAGACGTGCACCCGCCGCTCGCCCATGTACACGTCGTCCCCCCGGAACGTCAGCTCCTCCGCGGGCGTGGTAGACAGCCACAGCTGCCCGGCCACGCCGCGGCCGGTGCGGCGGAGGAGCTCCGCGTACATCTCGGCGGCCTGGCGCAGCGCACCCTCGGTGAACGGCATGGCCACGTCGATCACCAGGTTCAGTTCGCCGCCTGCTTCGATGACGCCGTTGTCCAGGGCGTCGTCGATCATGTGCTCGCACAGGGTGGCCAGCACGTCACGGCCAGCCGGGGTGATGCCTTCGCGCGCACAGAAGTCCACCAGCACGGGGTGCCGCAGGTAGCGCTCGTACCAGAACCCCTGGTGCCAGCCGCCCAGGTTGGCGGCCAGGTTCACCTCGCAGCACATCAGCCCGCGGGGCGTGTCGATGAAGTCGCAGCGGGCCACCGTGCTGTTCCTGTAATCGGGCACCGACAACATGTCCGCCAGCCGGACGGGATCGTAGCCGTAGAACGCGGCGATGGCCTCCACGTCGCCGCCGAACACCACGGCGGGAATGGCCTTGATGAGGTTGCATACGCCCACCGTCGCCCGCTCCATCTCGGCCACCCGCCGCGCGTCCACCAGCGTGGGCCAGGTGATGCCCAGCGGGGTCATCCAGCGCGGCAGCCCCTTCTCGAACCCCACCAGCTGCGCCGCCTGGTCAGGGTGATCCAGCAGGTGCTCCAGAAAGCGCTCGGCGGCGGGGGAAAGCCGCCGGTGCGCCTCCCGGGAGCCGGGGGGGATCTGCGGGGCAGGTGCGATCACGGGCGATGGTCCGCGAGTGAGGTGATGGAGAAGCGCGCGTGGAGGGGAGGAACGGAAGGAACCGCGCTGGGCGGGGACCGGCGCCGGCCCCCGCTGCGTGGTCACACGCGCGCGGCGGCGATCGACACGCGGGGCGGCGCCGCGAACCCGTCGGACCGGTTCGCGTAGTACCGCCGCTCGGCCTCCTCGCGCGAGAGGAAGCTGATGTCCGAAAAGCCGAGTCGTTGCAGCATCGCGCCCAGCTCATCCGGCGTGAAGTAGCTGACCCACGGCTCGCCGGCCGTCCCGGAATCCGTGGCCATCTGTGACTTCATCGAGTCCGTGTGCGCGTACGTGAGCACGATCCCGCTCCCCTTCGGAAACGACAGCACCGTGCGCAGCGTCGCCTCGATCGCCTCGCGGGTAAGGTACATCGTGACGCCGAGCCAGGAGAAGAACGTGGGCTTCGCCGTGTCCACGCCGCAGCGCGCGAGGCCCTGGGCCAGCGTCTCTCGCTCGAAGTCGATGTCGGCGTAGCGCACGTTGGGCGGGATCTCGATTCCCGTGGCGGCAAGCGCCCGGCGCTTTGCCCCCTGCGTGCCCGGGTGGTCTACCTCGATGACGGTAAGGCCGTGCGCCCATTCCGGCTGGCGGTACGCGAAGGTGTCGAGCCCCGCGCCCAGAAGCACGTACTGCTCGACGCCGTCCGCAACGGCGTCCATGAGCGTATCCTCGGCGAACCGGCTCCGAAGGAGCACGTGCGACCGCAGGCCGAGCGCCGGTGGCGTCTTCAGCTCGTCGACGCGCGCGCGGATCTGCGCCATCATTTCAGGGCCCAGCAGCCGCGCGGCCACCGTGTCGTTCAGCACGGGGGGCTCGCTCTCGATGATGAGGTGCGCCGCCCGCATGACGGCGACGCCGTGCGCGGTGCCGCTCGCCGCGCGCGGCGGGCCCACCAATTCCGTCTTCAGCTTCAGCAGCCGCGACGCACGCTCGCCGGCGAGGCGGGCAACTGCTGCCTTCCACCCGTCGGGCGGAGGGGAGAAGTCGTCCGCCGCGGGCGCCACGCGCGTGCGTCCGACGTCATCCTGCGAGATGCCGAGTGCCCTCGCCAGATCCGCCGTCGTGATCGGCTCCAGCACGCGGTCGGTCGCCTCCTTGTAATCCACAGCGAACTCCTGCCCGTCAGGTGAATGGATGGATCGGCCAACTAGGTGGTGCAGGGGCGAGAACACGGTGGTCCGCTCTCCGCCGCGCCGGGGAGCGCCAGGGTGCCTGACGGTACGTGTGGACCGGCATCGTGGCGGCGGGGCCGCCCGGGGCTCCGGATCAGGAGCGCCTCAATTCGCGGCATATCCGTAGTCCTCGAGGACGTCTCCGAACTCGCGCTCGAACGCCCTCAGGTGGTGCTCCTGGAAGGCGTCGCGCCAGGAGTCCGTTCGCCCCTCGTGAAAGGTCCTCGTGCCTCCGAACAGGCTCGCCGTGAGCTGCTCGGCCGGGACGTCGACCGCCAGGAACCGTGCCCAGCGCTCGACCGCCGCATGCTGCACCGCCCGGCTCCCCCCACCCTCTTCTCCGACCAGGTCTTCGAACCGGAGCTTGAGCACGTCCGGGTGATACAGCAGCCACTTGTTCTGCCGGTAGGCCTCCCGGTACGGAAATTCCCGGTCGGAAATGGCGAACGACAGCATCCGGTCCATGCTCCCGAGGCTGCGGAGGATCGGCCGATAAACCTGCACGGCACCCTGCTCCCCGAAGACGTCGTCACTCTCTACGAGGAACCGGATCATCGAAACGAGCTGCGCCCTGGGATCGCGGTAGTTGTACACCATGCGCGGCGCGCCCGTCCTTCGCCACTCGCTCAGGAACCGCCGGGTGGCCGTCTGCCAGGGGAACACGTGAGCGGAGACCACCAGCCCCGGAAGGAACAGGGACGTGTCGCTCAGCTTCCGCATTTCGCTCCAGACCTCCTGGACCGTGGGGGCCACTGGCAGCCGTTCTCCCATGAGCTCGGCCTTTGTGGCGTGGCCCAGCAGCGAAAGGAGTACGTCGGGTTCCAGCGCCGGAAATTTGTCGGTGATGGCTGCGAGGGACGGATTCCGAAGGAGGTTCCGTTTCATCTCCTCCCTGGGAATCCTGTCATCCGCGGGGTTGATCGCATCGCCGGTCTGCAGATACCCGGCCCGCCCATACAACTTCAGGATCAGGTGGGTGCCGGACTTCGGAACGCTCACGAGCACAGAACCAGAGCAGGCAGCTTGGACGTCGTCGATCCCGGTCGTCATCTGATGTTCAGGGTGAGGTAGGCCTGTCGCGCCGAATGCACAGCCAAACCGGGGGCGGATCCTCCAGGTGCCGTCCGTTCTCGATGGGAAGGCGGCGTCATCCCCACCCGCGCGAAACGTGCGCGCGCCGGCGCGTAACGTTCGCTTGGCCCCGTGATCCGTCGCTGGTTTGTCTGCAGAACCTAATCGTTACTCGCCGGAAAACGCAACCCGCGGCACGCGGGGCCGTTCGGAGCTCTGGCCCCTCTGGCCCGTCTGGCCCTTCGCGTCCATGGCTGCGACCCGCCGACGCCGCCCGCCGCGGTGGCGTGGCGGACGGCATGTGTGCTAACGTCCGCCGTGTGATCGCGCCGGAGACCTGCGCCCCCTGCTCGCCCGAATGCCAGGCCGTACCGAGATGATGCAGCACACCCTGCTCGCCGTGCTCCTGGGCGTCTCCGCCGTGGCGGCCGCCGCCATCGCCTCACCGGCCGCGGCCCAGCGGCGGCACGATCCCGCGACCCTCGCCCGGGTGGATGCGCTGCTGGCGCGGATGACGGTGGAAGAGAAGGCCGGGCAGATGACCCAGCTCACCATCGGCGTGGTGGCGGCGGAGGGAACGCCGCAGCGCGACAGCGTGCGCATCGACCCGGCGAAGCTGCGCGAGGCGATCGTAAACCGGCACGTGGGCTCGCTGCTGAACGTGGTGGGCGGCGCGCTGACGCTGGACGGATGGCACGCGCTGATCGGCCAGGTGCAGGACGTGGCCACGCGCGAGACGCGGCTGGGCATTCCCGTGCTGTACGGCATCGACTTCGTGCACGGCGCCAACTACACTCGCGGCGGCACCATCTTCCCCCACAACCTGGGGCTGGCCGCCACCTTCGACGCAGACCTGGCACGCACCGCGGGCGAGGTCACTGGGGACGAGGCGCTCGCCAGCGGCCTGCCCTGGAACTTCGCGCCGGTGCTGGACGTGGGACGGCAGCCGCTCTTTCCCCGCTTCTACGAGACTTTCGGCGAAGACCCGCTGGTGGCCGCCACGCTCGGCGCCGCAGCCGTGCGGGGGATGCAGCGCTCCGGCCGGGTGGCGGCCACGCTGAAGCACTACCTGGCCTACAGCATCCCACGTTCGGGGCGCGACCGCACGCCGGCGAACGTCACCCCGCGCGAGGTGCGCGAGATCTTTCTCCCGCCCTTCGCGCAGGCGGTGCGCGACGGCGCGCGAACCGTGATGGTGAACTCGGGCGAGATCGACGGCGAGCCGGTGCACGCCAGCCGCTACTGGCTGACGGACGTGCTGCGCGGCGAGCTGGGGTTCGACGGGGTGATCGTCACCGACTGGGAAGACATCTACTTCCTCCACACCCGCCACCGCGTGGCCGCCACCATCAAGGACGCAGTCAGGATGGCGGTGGATGCGGGGATCGACGTGAGCATGAGCCCCAGCGACTACCGCTTCACCGACGCGCTGATCGAGCTGGTGCGCGAGGGGACGATCCCGGAACGCCGCCTGGACGAGTCGGTGCGCCGCATCCTGCTGCTGAAGGCCGAGCTGGGGCTGCTGGACGCGCCCTATCCCGATCCCGCCCACCGCCGCCTGTTCGCGACCGAAGCGTCCACCGGCTCCGCACGTGAGGCGGCGCGGCGCTCCATCACGCTGCTGAAGAACGACGGCGGCATCCTTCCCCTGCGGCGGAACGCGCGCATCCTGGTCACCGGGCCCGCGGCCGCCTCGCTGACGGCGCTGAACGGCGGGTGGACGTACACGTGGCAGGGCACCGACGCATCGCACTTTCCCGAGGAGCCGCGCACACTGCTCGAAGCCATGCTGCGGCGCGGGCAGGACGTGCGATACGTGGCGGGTTCGGGATTCACCCAGGCGGGCGACATGGGCGCGGCGCTGGACGCGGCGAAGAACGCGGACGTCGTCGTCGTGGCCGTGGGCGAGGATGCCTACTCGGAGTGGGTGGGCAACATCGACGACCTCACCCTTCCCGAGCCGCAGCTGCGCCTGATCGAAGCGGTGCAGGCCGCGGGCACGCCGGTGGTGCTGGTGCTGGTGGAGGGACGCCCGCGGGTGATCAGCCGCGTGGCGGACCGCGCGCGGGGGATCGTGATGGCGTACTGGCCGGGGATGTACGGCGGCGACGCCATCGCCGACGTGCTCTTCGGCCAGGTGAACCCGTCGGGAAAGCTGCCCTTCACCTATCCGCGCCATCCCAACGCGCTGGCCACGTACGACCACCGCTACACCGAGACGACGAACAACGACTTCGGCCGCGGCCCCGGCGGCTTCAACCCGCAGTGGGAGTTCGGATACGGGCTCAGCTACACCACGTACGCCTACCGCGACCTGCGGCTCGGCTCCCCCTCCATCGGTCCGGCGGACTCGCTGGCGGTGCGCGTGACCGTGGCGAACACGGGGCAGCGCGCGGGGCGGGAAACGGTGCTCCTCTTCACCCGCCAGCACTTCGCCTCGGTGACGCCGTCCGTGCGCCGCCTGCGCGCGTTCCGCACGGTGGAGCTGCAGCCCGGCGAATCGCGCGAGCTGACGTTCACGATCGCGGCGGACGACCTGCGTTTCGTGGCGCGCGACGGGCGGCGGGTGCTGGAGCCGGGCGCGTTCGACGTGATGGTCGGCGGGCTCACCGGCACCTTTCACGTCACCGCCGGAGGAACGCGCTGATGAATGCGTCGCGCTACGAGAACATGACCTATCGCCGCGCCGGGCGCAGCGGGCTGCGTCTCCCGGCGGTCTCGCTTGGCCTGTGGCACAACTTCGGGAGCGTGGACCCGTTCGAGAGCGCCCGCGACATCGTGCTGCGCGCCTTCGACCTGGGCGTCACCCACTTCGACCTGGCGAACAACTACGGTCCGGTGCCGGGATCGGCGGAGGAGACGTTCGGGCGCATCCTGCGGCGCGACCTGGCCGGCCACCGCGACGAGCTCATCGTCAGCACCAAGGCGGGGTACCGGATGTGGCCCGGCCCGTACGGCGACGAAGGCTCGCGCAAGTACCTGCTCGCCAGCCTGGACCAGAGCCTGGCCCGGCTGGGGATGGACTACGTGGACGTGTTCTACCACCACCGACCAGACCCGCAGACGCCGCTGGAGGAAACGATGGGCGCGCTGGAGCAGGCGGTGCGGTCGGGAAAGGCGCTGTACGCCGGCGTCAGCAACTACCCGCCCGAGCTTACCCGCCAGGCCGCGCGCATCCTCCGCGAGATGCGCGTGCCCTTCGTGCTTCACCAGCCCAAGTACAGCATGCTGGAGCGCACTCCCGAGCAGGGGCTGTTCCGGGTGCTGGAGGAAGAAGGCGTGGGGTGCATCGTCTTTTCGCCGCTCGCGCAGGGGCTGCTGACGGACCGCTACCTCAGGGAGATCCCGGCCGATTCCCGCGCCGCCAAGCCACACGGCTTTCTTCGCGAGGAGCAGGTGACGGAGGCGCGCCGGGCCCAGCTTCGCGCCCTCGACGCCATCGCGCGGGCGCGGGGGCAGAGCCTGGCGCAGCTGGCGATTGCCTGGGTGCTGCGCCACCCCGTGGTCACCTCGGCGCTCATGGGCGCCAGCCGCGTGCAGCAGCTCGAGGACAACGTGGCCGCCCTCGACGGCCTCGCGCTCGGGGATGACGAGCTGCGCGACATCGACCGCCTGCTGGCGCCGGGCCAGCCCTAAACGGTAGATGCGCTCGGTTGCCGCCGAACCGTTTCGATGCGGCGGCGCACCAGCGTGGTGCACCATCCAGGTGCGCGATTTGGTGTCATTCGATGCTAAGTCATTGCGGCGTATCGACGTCGGCGTCGAGAAATTTTCGGTCCATCGCTTGCCTTTGTGGAGGGCGCATCACCATCGCGGCGCCATGCCCCCGTATGGCGCCAAGTCATTCGCTCCCCTGGAGACGCCCCATGAACCGCAAGTTGCTCGTGCTCGCCCCCCTCGCCCTGGCCGCCTGCGTCGACACGCAGGCGCCGATGATGCCCGACGCCGAGTCGGCGGCTCCGTCGCTGTCCGCCGCGGCCGCGCAGGAGTTCGTTCCCGGTGAAGTGATCGTCAAGTTCCGCGCGGGTGCCTCGGCCGCGGCGCGCGGGGCGGCCCTGCAGCGGATGAACGCCACGGTGCGCGAGCGGATCGTCACCAACGCCATGCGCCGCAACGGCGACGCCGAGGGGCTCACGGTGGTGCACTCCGGGCTCGGCACCTCCGCGGCGATCGAGCGCCTGAGCGCCGACCCGAACGTGGAGTACGCGGAACCGAACTGGATCTACCGCCACAACGCCACCTCCAACGACACGTACTTCACCAACGGATCGCTGTGGGGCATGTACGGCGACGCCTCGTCGCCGGCCAACCAGTACGGCAGCCAGGCCGCCGAGGCGTGGGCCGCCAACCACACCGGCTCCAGGACGGTGTACGTGGGCATCATCGACGAGGGCATCCAGTTCGACCACCCGGACCTCGACGCCAACATCTGGCTCAACCCGTTCGACCCGGCTGACGGCGTGGACAACGACGGCAACGGCTACATCGACGACCAGCGCGGCTGGGACTTCGCCAACGGCGACAACAGCATCTACGACGGCGGCACCCGCGGCTCGCTCGACAAGCACGGCACGCACGTGGCCGGCACCATCGGCGGCGAGGGCGGCAACGGCACCGGCGTGGCGGGCGTGAACTGGAGCGTCACCATGATCTCCGGCAAGTTCCTGGGCCGCAACGGCGGCACCACCACCGACGCCATCAAGGCGGTGGACTACTTCACCGACCTCAAGACGCGCCACGGCCTGAACATCGTCGCCACGAACAACTCGTGGGGCGGCGGCGGCTTCAGCCAGGCGCTGCTGGATGCCATCAACCGCGGCGGCAACGCCGGCATCCTCTTCATCGCGGCGGCCGGCAACGGCGGCAGCGACGGCGTGGGCGACAACAACGACGCGGTCGCGAGCTATCCGTCCAACTACGCCTGCACGGCCAACGGCTCGTACGACTGCGTGCTCGCGGTGGCCTCCATCACCAACGCCGGCGCCAGGTCGAACTTCTCCAACTACGGCGCCACCACGGTCGACATCGGCGCGCCGGGCTCGGGCATCTACTCGTCGCTGCCGTACAACACCTACGGCTCGTACAGCGGCACCTCGATGGCCACCCCGCACGTGAGCGGCGCCGCGGCGCTGTACGCGTCGACGCACGCGGGCGCGTCGGCGGCCAGCATCCGCAGCGCCATCCTGAGCAGCGCGGTGCCCACCGCTTCGCTCAGCGGCAAGACGGTCACCGGCGGCCGCCTGAACGTCAGCGGCTTCTGATCCGCCACAACGTGCACGCGGAACGGAGCTGACCCGCGCCGCCGCACCACGCAGAAAGGCCCCGGCTGCCATCGGCAGCCGGGGCCTTTCCGTCGCCCGGCGCCCTGGGCGTCAACACCACCGACGTGATTCGACGTCGTCAGTCGCTCGTACGCGGAACCGCGGTCTCCCCGTAGCGGCGCGCCGATCATTGATGGTCGGTGTCGCGAGCACTATCGTTAGCGCCAGGAGGAAGTCATGGATATCAACAGTTTCGATTTGTCCGCACTGCGTGCGATGTGGGCGTCGCGGAGAGAAGCCGCTTCGACACTTCGCGCACGTACGGATCCCAACGGGATGACGAGGCCTGCGCGCGATCCTGATGAGCGCGAGTTCCTGCGCGAGCAGGGCGCCGAAGGGCCTTTCGTGGAGATGGACGAGCCGGGCTGGCGGGAGTGGCGCGGGCGGAGATCTCGTCCGCGCCCGTAGCGAGATTCGCATCGGCTACGTGCGCCGGCATCGGAACGAAAATGACGATCGCCGCGGGAGAGACTTCTCTTCCGCGGCGATTCGGTTTCGTGCGGGGCGCGCCGTGGCGGCGCGCCCGGTGGGCTGTCAGGACCTCAGGCCACCTCCGCCGGGGCCATCACGCCCAGCACCCGCTCCATGGCCATCGTGTGGCTGCAGGTGGCGTGGTGCCGGAAGTAGTCGCAGTCGCAGCGCCAGTGCCCGTCGTCGAACCCCACCTTGTGATTGCCGTTCTTGCCGTCGAAATCCACCTCCAGGCGCGCGAAGTGGATGCGCTCGGGTTCCGTGGCGTACTCGCGTGCCTTGTGGATCTTGTTGATCATCCCGGAATCGAGCATTTCAGCCTCCCCGTAAACGGGTGAAAACAAAAACGCCCGTGCAGCAGGGCTGCAGGGCGTTCCGATGGGCGGAGCGTCGCGCGACGGTGTGGAAAATGAGCTTGCAAGTCTTCAAGGCCCACCTCCTCTCTTCCGGCTTCCACCAGGGCGGCGCTCCCGTTTCCGGAGGCACCCCGATGAGGGCTCCCAGCCCTCGCTCGCGCCCGGCTCCACTGCGAACCTATACCACCTGTGCGGCCCGCGCAACACCCCTGATCGCCCCGGCGGAGCACGCGATTCCATGGCGGATTCGGGGGATGCCTATGTGGTTGTGAGCACGGGATTTGCCCTGTGTTGTCCCCGAATGGACGACGCACCAACCCAGCAATCGGAGGCAAGGATGTCGAACCTGAAGACGGGGTACCAGGGGCCGGGCAACGTGACCACGGGCAACACGCCCGAAGGGGTGCAGGGCGAGCACAACAAGGGCGACGAGTTCGGCGCGCGGCGCCCGGCGACGTCGGGCACCAACCACGACGCCGACACGAGTGGCGAGTCCATGAACCAGGGCCACGGCCACCCCCGCGACCAGCACTCGCAGGACTGACCGTAGAGGCCCGGAGGCGGGCATTCGTGCCCGCTTCCGCCGGCGGCAGGCTGACGGATCGCGCCCCGGCTGCCAGACGCGCCGGGGCTGCGTGTGCAGTCCGCGCAGGCGGACTTCGTGATGTTCCAGCTGCGGTTTCATTCAACCGCCGGATTGGGAGCCGAGGCCCCTGCATCCGTGACCGCTGCCGCGCCGGGGTTGTTACGTGTCCGAGGTTAGATCCTTCGGCGCGCGAGGGATGGTGGACGGGTCGGTAGGGTGCGCCTGCGCCTCAGGATGACAAGCCATTGCGCGCCGAGGACTTGGATGCGCACCCGGGTCTGAAGTGTACCCCCTCTCCCACGCTGTTTGTGGGAGAGGGTCGCACGCGTGTCAGCGCGGCCGGGTGAGGGCCCCACGGCAGCCGAGGTCCGTGCACCCAGTTAGCCCACCCGGAACAGCCGCGCCCGCTCGTGGTAGCGGGTTTCCAGCGCGTCGCGCAGGTCCGGATGGTTGGCCAACTCGGGGTCGCGGTCCACGATCGCGCGGGCTTCCCCGCGGGCCATCGTCAGCAGCTGGAGGTCTTCTTCCAGGTTCGCGAACCGGAACGCCGGCACCCCCGACTGCCGTGCACCGAACAGGTCGCCCGCGCCGCGCAGGCGCAGGTCGGCCTCGGCGATGGCGAAGCCATCCTCGGTAGACGCGAAGATCCGCAGGCGCTGGGCGGCATCCGCACCCGTGTACAGCAGGATGCAGAAGCTTTCCTCCGATCCCCGCCCCACGCGCCCCCGCAACTGGTGAAGCTGCGACAGGCCGAACCGCTCCGCGTGCTCGATCACCATCACCGTGGCGTTCGGCACGTCGATCCCCACCTCGATCACCGTCGTCGACACCAGCACGTCCACCTCCCCAGCCGCCACGGCGCGCATCGTCCGGTCCTTTTCCTCGCCGGGCATCTGCCCGTGGATCAGCGCCAGACGCAGGTCCGGGAACACCTCCTTCAGCTGCTCGAACTGCACGGTGGCGGCCTTCAGATCCACCTTCTCCGACTCTTCCACCAGCGGATAGACGATGTACGCCTGCCGCCCCTGCTCCACCTGCTCGCGGACGAACTTCAGCACCCGCGGCCGCGCGGACTCGGCGCGCAGCGCGGTCTTGATCGGCTGGCGGCCGGGCGGGCGTTCGTCG
>NZ_DATBNB010000218.1 GCF_036554565.1 Longimicrobium sp.
CGTCGATCAGCAGAAGGGCGTCGCGTCGAAGCATTCAGTCGTCTCCCGTAGCGGCAGGCCGGACCGGGCGGCAACATGCCGCACCCGCGCCGAACGTAGCTCTTCGCCTCGTGGGGATCAACGTCCGGCTCCGCCTACCCCATGGGTGGTCGATGATTGCGGATCGGCGAGAAGTGCCTCGAGCAACGGCCGCGTGTAGCGCTCTACGGGGTCGTCGGGCTCGCCGCGATTCCACTCGCCGGCATCGAATGCCTCGTAGATGGACCAGGCTGGCTGCGGCAGGACGAACCCGTCGCCGTGATCGGCGGCGTCGCTGATCATCATCGCGGACAGCGTGTTCGCGAGCTCATCGGCATCATCGAAGTGCATGCGGCCGTCCAGGAAGCGTCGAGCCACTTCCAGCGCCAGTCCGTTGTACAGCTCAGGCAGGAACACCCCGCGCACCTCGGCCTCGGCCTGGAGACTCGCGCGTGGCTCATCGCCCGCAAGGATCGCAATCAGCGCATCGGGATCGCAGCCTGCTTCAGACCTCACTGAGAGCCGCTCCGGCGATCACACGCTCGTAGTACCGTTCATATTGGGGCACGATTACGTCCGCCGCGAATCGCTCGGCCGCGATGCGCTTCGCCGCGATGCTGGTGCGCACCCACGTGGCATGGTCGGAGAGCAGGCCGACGGCCGCGTCGGCCATCCCTTCGACGTCCCCGATCTCGCCCAGGCAGCCGGTCACCTGGTCTTCCACCACTTCGGGAACGCCGCCGGCCCGGCTGGCGACCACGGGCACGCCGCTGGCCATCGCCTCCAGCGCCACCAGGCCGAACGACTCCGATTCCGACGGCAGCAGGAGCAGGTCGGCGCAGGCCATCAGCTCGGCCACGGAGTCCTGCTTGCCCAGGAAGCGCACGCGGTTCTTGATGCCCAGCGCCTCGGCCTCGTCCATCGCCATCGGCCGGTCCGGCCCGTCGCCGACGAGCACCAGGCGCGAGGGCACCTTCCGGTTCAGCCGCTCGAAGATCCGCACCACGTCGCGCACCCGCTTCACGGGGCGGAAGTTGGAAACGTGAAGCACCAGCATCTCCCCCGGCCGGGCGAGCGTGTCCTTGTGGCAGGGGTGCGACGCCCGGTCGTACAGCCTGGGATCGATGAAGTTGTAGATGACCTCGATGTCCTCACCCGGCACGGCGAAGTGCTTGACCGTCTCGTCCTTGAGATAGTTGGAAACGGCGGTGATGCCGTCGGACTTCTGGATGGAGAAGCGGGTGATGTCGAACCAGGAGCGCTCCTGGCCCACGAGCGTGATGTCGGTGCCGTGCAGGGTGGTGACGATCTTCAGCGGATGGTCGTGCCCCAGCATCTCCTTGGCGATCCACGCCGAGGTGGCGTGCGGGATGGCGTAGTGCACGTGAAGCAGGTCCAGCTCGTTGCGCACCACGGTGTCGTGCATGGCCGCGGCCAGCGCAAGCGAGTAGTTGTGGTGCTCGAAGAGCGGGTAGCGGGCCGTCTCTACCTCGTGAAAGTAGACGCGCTCCACGTAGTGCGGCAGGCGAAACGGCTGCGCGTACGAGATGAAGTGGATCTCGTGGCCGCGCTGCGCCAGCTCGATCCCCAGTTCCGTTGCGACGGCGCCGGAGCCGCCGTACGTGGGATAGCAGGTGATGCCGATCTTCATCTCGCTGCGCTCGAAGTGCGAAAGTGCGAAAGTGCGGGAGTGCGAAAGTGGCCGGATCATACGGCCTGCGTGCGCATCCCTCGCTCTTGTACCCTCGCTACGGTTCAGGTTCGCTCGTCGCCTGCCGCCAGCGTGTAACAATCTCGTTCACGAGTTCCGCCCGCGGCCTCGTGGCATCCAGCCAGACGGCGCCCTCGGGAAGCTTGGTGCGGAACCAAGTCATCTGGCGCTTGGTGTACGACTTGGTGTTCGCACCCACCAGCGCCAGCGCCTCGTCCAGCGTTCGCTCGCCACGGAAATACGGGACCAGCTCGGCGTAGCCGTGGGCGTTCAGCCCCGGCGCGTTCTCGCCGTAGCGCTCGACCAGTGCGCGCACCTCGTCCAGCAGCCCCGACTCAACCATCTGCCCGATGCGCCGGTCGATCCCCGCGTGAAGCCGTTCGCGCGGCACCTGCAGCACGAACGGCAGCACGGGGACGGGCGCCTCTTCCGGCGGCGAGTGCTCGTGCCACCACGACAGCGATCGGCCCGTGAGCAGCGGCACCTCCAGCGCGCGCATCAGCCGCTGGCGCCCGCCCCAGTGCCGCAGGCGCTCGGCGGATCCGGGATCGTGCGGCTCCAGCCAGCGCAGCAGCTCGGCATCGCTCATCCGCTCCATCAGCGTGGTGATGCGGGCGCGGGCGGCCGGGTCCAGCGGCGGCTCCTGAAAGATGGGATGCGTGAGGGCGCGCAGAAAGAACCCGGTGCCGCCCACGAGCATGGGCACGCGCCCGCGGCCGCGGATCTCCTGGATTTTCCCGCGCGCGTACGTGGCCCACTTGGCCGCGCTGAACCGCTCGGCGGGGCTGGCGATGTCGATGCCCCAGTGCGGAATGCCGCCCCGCTCCTCGGCCGTGGGCTTCGCCGTGCCGATGTCCATCCCCTGGAACACGGCGCGCGAGTCCATGGAGATGATCTCCGCGTCCAGCCGCCGCGCGACGTCGATGGAGAGCGCGGTCTTGCCGGACGATGTGGGGCCTACGATGGCCAGCGCGTCGGCGATCATGCCGGGATGCCCCGCCCCCGGCCCCTCCCCGCACAAACTACGTGCACATCGATGCGTGGAAACCACCCACACTGAGAGGCGTGCCTCTGCCCTGCTGGGGCGAATGAATTCGCGGCAACAACGGCCCGAAGTCCGCCTTCGCGGACTGCGGCCGAGTGGCCGCGCTGACACGCGTCCCAATCCAGATGAGTGAGCGGGGCCGGCGGAGCGCACACGAATTCTCCCCTCTCCCGCTTGCGGGAGAGGGGCCGGGGGAGAGGGCAGCCGAGGACTGCGCCGGAGCCGACGGGACGCACCCAAACCCGCCAGCGCCGCCCGCCGGAGCACCCGATTGCCGAAACGCCCCGGATTGGCTCCCTTCCCCCGCGCAGTTTGCGGGGGAAGGGCTGGGGATGGGGGGCGCCGCGGGATGCGCCGGGGCCAGGGCTCACGCCCAGAGTGCGGCGCGCCTGGGCCCCAGGGCGACAGCTGGCCGTGTGGCGAGTTCGGTCAGGGTGCCGTTCACTCCCGCACTCACGCACTGACGCACTCACGCACTTCCCCGTCATCCGCTGCGCCCGAACCGCCGGTGCAGCTCGGCCAGGGAGAGCTGGATGACCGTCGGTCGGCCGTGGATGTCGTGATAGGGCAGCTCCGTCGCGAACAGGCGGTCGAAGAGTTCCGTCATCTCCTGCGCGCTCAGCTTCTGCCCCGCCTTGATGGCCCCCTTGCACGCCATCGACAGCGCGATCCGCTGGTGCTGCGTGCGCGCGCTGTCCACCAGCGGCGACCCGTCCGACAGCTCCGCGATCATCTCGCGCAGGCAACGCTCCGCGTCGAAGTACGGGTGCGGGTTCGGCACCGCGTGCACGATGATGGAGCGCCCGCCGAACGGCTCCACCTCGAACCCCGCGCGCTCCAGCACCCCGTGGATCTGCTCCACCAGCGCGTATTCGGCAGGGGAGAGGCGCAGGGTGATTGGGAAGAGCAGCCGCTGGCTCTCCGCCCCGCCGTTCTCGAACTGCCCCACGATCTGCTCATACAGCACCCGCTCGTGCGCCGAGTGCTGGTCCACCATCACGATGCCGCTTCGCGTCTCCGCCAGGATGTACGTGTTGTGGATCTGCCACATGGCCGGCGCGGCGCCCGCGAACAGGTCCGCCGGCAAGGCTCGCTCAGGGCTGGCGTCCTTCGAGGCGGAATCGGCGCCTCCGCCGGTGACGAACAGCGTCATCTGCGGCTCGGCGCGGGGCTCGGCGGGCGCCGCGGCCTCCGGGAGCGAGCGAGCCGCGGGATCGGGCGGGGACGGCTCGGAGCCGTAGCCGTGCGACGGCACCTCGCGCGCCGTCATTACCCCGTAGCCGGCCGGAACGATGGGGTACGCCCCCGCCTGCCGCACGCCGATGCTGGGCGTGCTCTCGAGGCCGGCGAGGGCCGCGCGGACACCCTCCTCGATCAGCCGCTCGATCCCGATTTTGTCGCGGAAGCGCACCTCGGCCTTGGCGGGGTGCACGTTGACGTCTACCTCGCCGTCCGGCACCTCCAGGAACAGGAACAGGTGGGGATGCACGCCGGGCGAGATCGTGGTCTTGTACGCCCGGTCGGCCGCGCGCACCAGGTTGCGGTCGCCGAACGGCCGTCCGTTGACGAACAGGTACGTCCGCCGCCCTCCGGACCGCGCCGCGTTGGGGCGCTGGATCATCCCCGAAAGCGCGCCCGCACTCAGCCGGTGGGTGATGGGCAGAAGCTCGGCGGCCGCGTTGTTCCCCCACAACGCTGCGATCCGCTCGCCCACGCTCGTGGCGATGGGGAGCGTCAGCAGGTCCTTGGGGCCGGAATCGAAGGTGAAGCCGATGCCCGGCGTGGCGAGCGCGGCGGTGGTGACCACCTCGCCGATGGCGCGATTCTCCGCGGCGGTGGATCGCAGGAA
>NZ_DATBNB010000219.1 GCF_036554565.1 Longimicrobium sp.
GGGAGAGGGTGGCACGCGTGTCAGCGCGGCCGGGTGAGGGCCCCACGGCAGCCGCGGCCGCGCACCGTCCTCCCTCTCCCGCGCCGTCTGCGGGGGAGGGCCGGGGGAAACCGGGAGGGGCGACCTACCGGTTCCGCAGCATCCGCGGCAGCAGCGACGCCGTGATCACGATCACCACCAGCCCCCGGAACACGTACTGCACGTACGGCGGCTGCCCCTCGGGCGTAAACGTGGGCAGCAGGAACAGGTCCGCCATCAGCAGCGCGATGAAGGTCAGCGCCACCAGCACGCCGAACACCAGCGGCTGGGGACGCGGGTCCACCGCCACGTGGTTCTCGTCGTGGATGTCCACGTGCGCCGTCTCGCGCAGCAGCAGCGACCCCAAAATGAACGTGATCGATGCCACCGCCACGGGATAGATCAGCCCGGCGTAGCGGGCCGCGACCGGAAAGCCCGCCGGGTTGGCCATCGCCGCCGCCGACATCGCCGTGGCGATCACGGGAAGGAATCCCCCGAAGTAGCCGTTGCCCACGTGGTAGGGCAGCGACACCGACGTGTACCGCACGCGCGCCGGAAAGCTCTCGACCAGGAACGCCGCGATGGGCCCGTAGACGATGGTCACCAGGATCACCAGCAGGAACACGCACACCGTCAGCATCACCGGGTTGTACGTGCCCCCGGCCGGCGTGAACCGCCACATCAGCGCGAAGATGGGGATGATGAAGAGGGCCGCCAGCAGGTTGCCCGTCATCATCACCTTCTTGCGCCCCACCCGGTCAGACAGCGCGCCGAAGACGATGAAGAACGGCGTCGCCGCCGCGAGAGCCACGGCGATGATGGTGCGGGTGTGCACGAAATCCACCTTGCCCACGCTTTCCAGCCAGGTCAGCGCGTAGAACTGGCCCGTGTACCACACCACCGCCTGCCCGGCGGCCGCGCCCCACAGCACCGTCAGCATGGTCTGCCAGCGCGAAACCGAGCCCAGGCTTTCGGCCACGGGCGCGTCGGAGGTCTTGCCCTGCGCCTTCATGCGGGTGAAGAGCGGGCTCTCGGCCAAGCGCATGCGGATGAAGAGCGACACCAGCACCAGCACCGCCGAGAGCAGGAACGGAATCCGCCATCCCCAGCGCTCCCAGTTCTCCGTCGACATGGCGTTGCGCACCAGCAGGATCACCACCAGCGACACGAACAGGCCCAGCGTGGCGGTGGTCTGGATGAATGCCGTGTAGTAGCCGCGCTTGTTGTTGGGCACGTGTTCCGCCACGTACGTCGCCGCGCCGCCGTACTCGCCGCCCAGCGCCAGTCCCTGCAGAAGCCGCAGCACCAGCAGCGTCATGGGCGCGAAGATGCCGATGCTGGCGTATCCGGGAAGCAGGCCGATGACGAAGGTGGCGCCGCCCATGATCACCAGCGTCACCAGGAAGGCGTACTTGCGGCCCACGCTGTCGCCCACGCGGCCGAACACCAGGGCGCCGAAGGGCCGCGCCGCGAAGCCGGCGGCAAAGGTGGCCAGCGTCTGCACCAGCGCCAGCGTGCTGTTGCCCTGCGGAAAGAAGTGCCCGGCGATGATGGTGGCCAGGCTGCCGAAGATGTAGAAGTCGTACCACTCGATCATCGTTCCCACGGCCGACGCGGCGATCACCGTGCGGATCGTCTTCTTGTCGGCGGGGCCCAGCGGTCCGTGCTCGTCGGAAAGGGCGGCGTCGGTCATGGGCGGATGCGGGTCCCCGGGATGAGGTGGCACGACGGTTTGCGGCTCGGTCCCGTCGCGGGATAGCTTGGCGAGCGAACGTCCGATCCGGTTGCTTCGCCGGAAGCTGTCCCTGGTCCGCGCTCCCCGCAAGGCTCGTGCGGGACTTGCAGGACCGGCACGACGCAACTTCACCCGACATCGATCGCGCACAGGAGATCTCCGGATGGCCTCCGAGCAGACCCTCGACTCGCTCCTTACCGAAGACCGCAGCTTTCCGCCGCCGCCCGAGTTCGCGCGGCAGGCGCACGTGTCCGATCCCGCCATCTACGAGCAGGCCGAGGCCGATCCCGAGGCGTACTGGGCGCGCTGGGCCGGCGAGCTCCACTGGTTCCGTCCGTGGGACCAGGTGCTGGATTGGCAGCCGCCGTTCGCGAAGTGGTTCGTGGGCGGAACGCTGAACGCCTCGTACAACTGCCTGGACCGGCACCTGGACGGGCCGCGCCGCACCAAGACCGCGCTGCTCTGGGAGGGCGAGCCGGGAGACCGCAAGTCGTTCACGTACCAGGAGCTTCACGCCGAGGTCTGCCGCGCCGCGAACGCGCTGCGCAAGCTGGGAATTGGCAAGGGCGACCGCGTGGCCATCTACCTTCCGATGATCCCGGAAGCCGCCATCGCCATGCTGGCCTGCGCGCGCATCGGCGCGGCGCACTCGGTGGTGTTCGGGGGATTCTCGTCGGAGTCGCTGCGCGACCGCATCAACGACGCAAAGGCGCGCCTGCTGATCACGGCCGATGGCGGATACCGTCGCGGCGGGATCGTTCCGCTGAAGCGCGCGGCCGACGAGGCGCTGACGGAACAGGGCGGATGCCCGTCCATCGAGCACGTCCTGGTGGTCCGCCGCCACGTGGAGGGCGAGGCGGTCGGCGGGGCGACGATGGAGGACGGGCGCGACCTGTGGTGGCACGACGTGGTCGCGGGCGAGGGCCCCGATGCCCCGGCGGAGGAGATGGATGCCGAGGACCTGCTGTACATCCTCTACACCTCCGGCACGACGGGGAAGCCGAAGGGGATCATGCACACCACGGGCGGATACCTGACGCAGGCGTACGCCACCACGAAGTGGGTGTTCGACCTGAAGGAAGACGACGTCTACTGGTGCACGGCCGATGTCGGCTGGGTGACGGGGCACTCGTACCTGGTGTACGGCCCACTCGCCAACGGTGCCACGGTGCTGATGTACGAGGGCGCGCCCGACGCGCCGGACCGCGGCCGGTTCTGGAAGATCATCCAGGACTACAAGGTCACCATCTTCTACACGGCGCCCACGGCGATCCGCGCGTTCATGAAGTGGGGCACCGAGTGGCCGTCCAAGTTCGACCTGTCGTCGCTGCGCCTGCTCGGCACGGTGGGCGAACCCATCAACCCCGAGGCGTGGATCTGGTACCACCTGAACATCGGCCACGAGCGCTGCCCCATCGTCGACACGTGGTGGCAGACGGAGACGGGCGCCATCATGATCACGCCGCTGCCGGGGGTGACGGAAACGGTGCCCGGGTCGGCCACGCGCGCCTTCCCCGGCATCCACGCCGACATCCTGACGCTGCAGGGCGACTGCATCGAGGCGGGCGGTGGCTTCCTGGCCATCCGGCGCCCGTGGCCGTCCATGCTGCGCGGCATCTGGGGAGACCCGGAGCGCTTCCGCGAAACGTACTGGAGCAAGTGGCAGGGGATGACGGTGGCCGGCGACCAGCCGGGGGAGGGCGTGTACTTTCCGGGGGATGGCGCCAAGCGTGACGAGCGCGGCTACTTCTGGGTGATCGGCCGCATCGACGACGTGCTGAACGTGGCGGGCCACCGCATCGGCACCATGGAGGTGGAGAGCGCGCTGGTCGACCACCCCGCCGTCGCCGAGGCCGCCGTCGTGGGCAAGGCGCACGAGCTGAAGGGGCAGGCGGTGGCGGCCTTCGTGACGCTCAAGGACGGCCTGGCGCCCACGGACGAGCTTAAGCGCGAGCTGTCGGAGCACGTGGTGCGAAAGATCGGCGCCATCGCGCGCCCCGACGCCATCCTCTTCGCCGGCGATCTCCCCAAGACGCGCTCCGGCAAGATCATGCGCCGCCTCCTGAAAGACATCGCCGAAGGCCGCACGTTGGGCGACACGACGACGCTCGCGGACCCTAGCGTCGTAGCGCGCCTCAAGGACGACTACGAGGCGAAGGAAGCCTGATCCACGCGGGCATGTATATCAATGAAGGGGCGCGCCGGAAGGTGCGCCCCTTCGTGTTGCGTACCGTGAATACCTGATTCACGAGTGAAACTCCCGCGTCCTGTCCATCTATCGATTCGATTGTCTTCCCCGCGGGCTCTGCGGGAGATCTTACCCTCCTTCTGTGGCAGGAGCACATATGAGGTATCTCGCCCAGGTTATCCTCGCGACCGTTCTGCTCGTCGTGTCCCCGTTGGACGCGCAAATCCTCGCGCTGCCCCGGCTCGATCGGCTGGCCGAGCGCGAATCGTTGCTGCTCTCGGCCGAGGATAGTGGTAAAGGGGAGACTCGGATTGGTGCCGCGCTCGACTCCGGGAAGATCTTTGCGGTCAGAACGGAGGAGGAAGGCGTGCTCTTCTGGAACCACCAGCCCACGGAGTTGTTGGTCGGGTCGCGGTTCGCGTTTGCACAAGAGGAAGCGACCCTACATACCGAGGTTGCGGCAGTACTCTCGGGTGCATGGCGGTTTGGCTTGGGAACGACGTTGAGCGTCGACGCCACGCAGGATGATGCCACTGAAGACGCGACGGCGACGGCGGCGGAGGACGAAGAAGTAAACGATGCGGAGAAGGCGTTCAAGACGTTCTTGATCGGCGGCGGCAATGTTTCGCTTCAAGCGGTACGCCCGATCGCGATTCGTGCAGATACCTACAACGCCCAGTTTCTCTTCTTCGCACCGCGGGCGTGGCTGAACGTACCGACGATCGGAGTCACCGAAAATGTGGACAATGGCGGAGCGGAGGTCGGTGCCGAGTATCAGTATCACCGACTCCGTACCGATAACCGCTCTCCTTTCCTGGTCTTCCACCTCCGGGGCGGATTGACCTTCGGCACCTCCAAGTTCCACGAGAGTCTTGGACGGAGTTCCCACTCCGCGTTCGCATACTTGGCACCCGCGCTGAACTTCGTGGTGCAAGACCGGGTCAAGATCGGCGTACTCGGATTCGTGGGGCCAAATAGTTTCAACGAGATGCCGCGTTTCCGCCTGAACTTCGAGGTTCTCGGCGCCGGGCAGCAGAAAGAAGATGAGGATGCCAGCAACAACGACAACGAGTAGTGACTAGCCGAATGCCGTGAACCGGCAGTTTCGGCGCGCGGGGCGAGTGTTATAGCGGAGCCCTCAGTCGCTGCGGAGTTCGAGGTCGAACGGCAATGGCTTGGCCCCAGCGGCGGGCTCATCGGCTTCCGCGCGGACGCTCCGTGGGGCAGGCGGCCGCTTGGACGCACCCCGACTGGTTGACAACAGGCCGGTGTGCTCGTCATTTGGCCGAGACGGACCGGGTGCGCAAAGGCGGCCGGCGTTTTCGTTTCGAGCCGAGGGGATGGCGAGCGGATGGGCGGTACGGAGGGGGACGGAGCGGAGGGGCGGCTGCGGCTGGGGCACATCACCTACAGCAACTGCTTTCCCGTCCATGCGCGGCTGATGGACCGCGGGGCGCCGGCGTGGCTGCAGGTGGTGGAAGGGGTGCCCTCGTACCTGAACGGGCTGCTGGACCGGGGCCGGATCGACGTGGCGCCCTGCTCCAGCATCGAGTTCGCCCGGCACGCGGCCAGCTACCGCGTGCTGCCGGACCTGGTGATCGGCTCGCGGGGCCCGGTGCGCAGCATCCTCTTCCTTACCCGCGTGCCGCCGGCGGAGCTGTCCGGGCGCACCGTGGCGATGCCCACCGCGTCCGCCACGTCGGTGGTGCTGCTGAAGGTGCTGCTGAAGCTTCGCTGGGGCGCGGCTCCGCGGTTCACCTGGTTCGACCAGGCACGCGACGACCCGTTCGCCGCCGGTGCCGATGCGGCGCTGTTCATCGGTGACGTGGCGCTGCGCCCCGGGCTGCATCCCGAGGTCCCCACGCGGTATGACCTGGGCGCGGAGTGGATGGAGCACACCGGGCTCCCGTTCGCTTTCGCTGTCTGGCAGGCGGGCGGCGGCACGGACGAGCAGCTTCGGCGCCTGCACGCCGAGCTGCTGGAGTCGCGCGCCTACGGCCTGGAGCACCGCGCCGCGTTGGCGACGCGCTACGCCGGGCACTTCGGCTTCACCCCGGAGTTCCTGGACCGCTACTGGTCCGACCTCTCGTACGAGCTGGATGGGCCCATGCTGCAGGGGCTCGCGAAGTTCTACGAGCTGGCCGCGGAGATCGGCGAGATCGAGGCGCCCCCGGAGATCCGCTTCGCTGGCGGGTGAACGAGATAGACGCGGCTCGACACGAAAACGGCCCCTCCCGGAACTCCGGGAGGGGCCGTTCTCCATCCACGATGAGCCTGGATCAGCTGGTCGGGATGGAAGTGCCGTACTTGCCGTTGATCGCCGCGGCGAACGCGTTCGCCAGGATCACGTGCGCCGCCGTGGAGGGGTGCACGCCGTCGAACGACATCAGCGCTCCGAAGAAGTTCGGCGCTGCCGTGGGGCCCGTCACCGGGCACGAGTTGAGCACCGCCGCCTGGAACTGGGCGGCGGTCGTTGCCGAACCCAGCGCCTGGCACTTGCGCAGGTACTGGTAGCGGCCGGCGACCACCGGGGTGGCACCCTGCCCGGTGTTGTTCGTCAGGAACGGCTGGAGCACCAGGTTGGGGTCCACGTACAGCCAGTTGTTCGCCGTCGCGGCCTGCTGGATGGCCATGTTGAACGCGTTCACGCGGGCGCCGACGATGGCCTGCTCGTTCGTGTCCAGCAGGTGGGCGCCGCGGCGCGGGTCACCCACCGGGAAGGAGCCCGGATCGCAGTTGATCTCGGGGAAGTTGGTGTCGGCGATGATCTGGAACGACACCATGTTCGCCGCCAGCGGGTTCGGCTGCCCCAGGAGGTTCACCGGCGAGCAGTTGTCGTTCACGAGCTTGCCGTTGAAGCGCTTCGTCGCCGGATCCCGGGCCAGGTAGAAGTACGCACCGGGCTGGATGATGGGGGCGGCCTGGACCGCGTTCACCACGCCCACCAGCATGGCGCCCTGCGGAGCGGCGATCTTGATGGAATCCACCAGCGCGTTCAACTGCGCCTGGAAGGTGGCCAGCGGAGTCAGCGACGAGTCGGCGCCCGGGCTGCGCGGGCCCAGGATGCCCCCGACCGCGGCCTCCAGCGCGTCGTTGTTCCCGATCCACACCGACACGAAGGTCGGCTGCGTCTCGATCATGGCGCGCACCTGCGTGCGCGGGCCCACGATGAGGGTGTGGAGCTGGCCGAGCTGCCCCGACGGGAACACCATCAGGTCGCGCAGACGCTCGCCCGGAACCGCCAGGTTGCTGACGAACGGGGGGTTGTCGATGCGCACGCAGGTACTGGTCGTGTCTCCGTTGGGAGCCGCCAGCCGGCCCGTGGAGCCCAGCGGCGCCAGGAACGGGCGCGGGCACCCGGGCCGCGCGATGAGCGGCGCGTAGAACTGGGCCCCCGCGCGCTCGGCCAGCAGCACCGGGTACGCCCGGGTCTGCAGGCTGTCGTTGATGCCGCCGGACTGGTAGCCCGCGGTGATGGAGTTGCCCAGCGACACGTAGCGTTGGAACAGCCCGCCACCCGCGAGCGGCACGCGTGGCGACAGCAGCTCGTCGCCGTCGCCCACGCAGGCGCCGAGCAGCACCGTGCCGGCCAGCGCCGCGGCGCGCAGCACGGTACCCAGCGATCTCTTCTTCATGCGATGATCTCCTTCAGCCAGTTCCGTTCGGGGTGTGCGCATCAGGGCTGCTCGGCGGCCCCGCCGAAGCGGTACGCCAGCGTGAAGTTGAAAACCATGCCGCGCGACTCGTAGATGCCGGCCCGGGGCCCGCCCGGGAGCACGGCGCCCTCGCGCGGCGGCTGGTTGATGTACTGGAACGAGAAGTCCGTCGAGAGCGCCCGCGTCAGGCGGTAGCCCAGCCCCAGCGAGTAGTAGTTGCGCTCGCCCTCGGGAAGCAGGGGCGTGGCGCGGGGCGTCGCCGCCTCGTTGTAGCGGAAGCCCGCGCGCACCACCAGCGCGTCCGTCGCCTGGAAGTCGGCGGCCAGCCGGAAGGTGTTGGCGTCGTTGTAGCCCAGCACCAGCGTGTCGGGGGCGGCGGTCTCGAACTCAACCGGCAGCACGTCGAAGCTGGACCAGTGGGTGCGCTGGAAGTCGCCCATCAGGTTGATGCGGGGGTGCACCCGCGCGCCGACGCCCACCACCACCTGGCTGGGAAAGGTGAGCGTGCTGCCGACGCCCTGGTCCTTGGGCAGGCCGGCCGCGATCACCGCGTCCACGGGATCGTTGCCCGTCTTCACGGGATCGAACGTGGCGTCGCCGTCCAGGTCCACCTCGGCCGAGCCCAGGTAGCGGGCGCCCAGGTACGCGCCTTCACCCAGCTTCAGCATGCCGCCCAGGTGGTACGTCCAGCCGGTGCCTTCGCCCTGCAGGTTCACGTCGGCCACCTCGGTGCGGCCCAGCCCCACCGTCTCGGGGCCGAACTGCCGGCGGCTGACGTCGATCTTGCCCATCACGTAGTCCAGGCCCGCGCCCACCGAAAGCCGGCCGGGGATCACCTGGTACGCCACGGTGGGCTGAATGTAGAAGCCGCGCAGCTGGTTGTCGTAGCCGGTGAAGCGCCCCTCGAAGTTGGTGGTGCTGCATCGGGGGGTGGTGGCGGGGCACACGTCCCACTCCAGCCCCAGCCCGTATGGCGCCAGCGCGCTGACGCCCACGGCCAGCCGCTCGCTGGCGCGGAAGTTCACGTATGCCTGCGGCACCGGAACCGTGGCGTCCTCGCGCTCGATGGTGTTGTCCGACGTCGGCGCCATGCCGGGGTCGTACGTAAAGGTGTTGCCCGCGCGCACCAGCGCCACCCCCACCGCGATGGCCGAGGGGCTCATCGCCATCCCGGCGGGGTTGAACCACACCGACGATCCGTCGTCGCACGGCAGCGCCACGCCGGCGCCGGCGCGGGCCGCCATGCAGGCGCTCTGCTGATCGACCATGGAGCCCTGCGCGTGCAGCGGGGCTCCGGCCGCCACGCTCACGGCCGCCGCGGCACTGGCGATGGCCAGACTTCGTCTCATACGAATCTCCCTGGAAGTGATGTGAGGGCCCAACGGTTCGCGCCCGGATTCGGGGGGCGATGCAATGCTGTGCGACGGGAATGGCAGGTTTTCCGGTGCGCACGATACTGCCCGGCGGCCACCCTCGTCAAGCTGAAAAATCACAGTGGTTCCGCCGCCTTCGGGTGAGCGCCGCTCAGTCAGTTTCCCCGGGCGGTCAGCGCCACGAGCAGCGTGCCGACGGCGTTGGCGACGGCTACGGCGTTCGCCACCACGAAGATCCGGTTCTTCAGCCGCAGGCTGTACACCAGGAACAGCGTGCTGGCCAGCGTCTGCAGCCCGAAGAAGAGCGGGTCGATGCCCTCGGGGCCCTGCGTGAGTGCACGGACGAAGGTGTAGGTGAGCGAACCGGCCAGCACCATGCACGCGGCCCAGCCCACCATCTTCACCCACCCCGTGTCCGACGCGCGCCGATGTGGAGGCATTCGTTTCTTGTGAGTACAGGACGCCCGGAAAAGCCCCGGGTCACATGCACGCGGCGCGCCGGGCGCGCGGCAGGGGCCGGGACGTGCGCGCCCCGCTACATCCGGGCAAGCGTGCGGATGTCGTCCTCGGCCTGCTCGGGGGTGGAGGCGTCGGAGATGATCACCTGCAGGTCGCCGCGCCGGTCTATGCCGTACACCGCGCCCGGGTGCGCCAGCATGCCCGCCGGCGTCGGCGCGTGCGCGCCGTGTTCGCCATGGGCGGCGCGCGGCTGCGCCGAGTCGGCGATCATCACGTATGCGCCGTATCCCTGACGAGCCTGGGCCAGCGAAGCGCTGTCGCCCGTCAGCGCCACGATGCCGGTGCCGAAGCGGGAGGCGTAGGCCTTGAGGACCGCGGGGGTGTCGCGCTCCGGGTCCAGCGTCACCAGCACGATCCGCGTGTCCCGCGCCCGGCGGCCGGCGCGTTCCACCGCCCGGGTGAGCTTCTGCAGCGTCAGCGGGCAGACGTCGGGGCAGTTCGTGTAGCCGAAGAACAGCAGCACCGGCGCGCCGCGGAAGCGGGCCAGCGTCGTAGGGCGGCCGTCCTGGTCCACCAGCGCGAAGTCCGCCGCGGGGCCGGTTCCCGTGTAGGTGGTCCCGTGGAAGGCGGGCGCGGGGCGGGGCGCGGTCGCCACGCCGGCGCCCACGATCACGGCCAGCGAGACCGCGACCATCGCCACGAGGGGCCGGCGCGAGGGGCGGCCTGGATTGCTGGACATCGGCTCGTCGTCTTCGGTTGCCTGCGTGGATCGTCACACAATCTAACATCGTGCGCCGACATCCCGAAGCAGCGCCGCCACTCGCGCGGGCATGGACCCCGCAGTACGTTGGGCGCCGGCAACCGGCGGATCACTACGGGGAGGGAGCGGATGCAGGACTTGGAGCGGCTGGTCTCGGAGGCGTACCAGGATCGCGAGCGGCTGAAGGACGCCGATACGGCGCAGGCGGTGGAGCGCGTCATAGCCATGCTGGACCGCGGCGTGGTGCGGGTGGCGGAAAAGCGCGGCGGCGACTGGCACGTCAACGCGTGGGTGAAGGAAGCCATCCTGCTGTACTTCGCCCTTCGGCCGCTGGAGCCCATGGAGGCCGGCGACCTGCACTTCTACGACAAGATCCGCACGAAGTCGGACCTGCAGGCGCAGGGCATCCGCGTGGTGCCTCCCGGCGTGGCGCGCTACGGCAGCTTCCTGGAGCCCGGATCCGTGCTGATGCCGGGGTACGTGAACATCGGTGCGTACGTGGGCGCGGGGACGATGGTGGATACGTGGGCCACCGTGGGCTCGTGCGCGCAGATCGGCAAGGGCGTGCACCTGTCCGGCGGCGTGGGCATCGGCGGGGTGCTGGAGCCGCCCAGCGCCTCGCCGGTGATCGTGGAGGATGGCGCGTTCATCGGGTCGCGCTGCATCGTGGTCGAGGGCGTGATCGTCGAGGAAGAGGCGGTGCTGGGGGCCAGCGTGGTGCTGACGGCATCCACGCCCATCGTGGACGTAACGGGCGCGGAGCCGGTGATCACCAAGGGGCGCATCCCGGCGCGCTCGGTGGTCATCCCCGGCACGCTGCCCAAAGAGTTCCCGGCGGGCACCTTCCACGTCCCCTGCGCCCTGCTGATCGGCACGCGCAAGGCATCGACGGACAAGAAGACCTCGCTGAACGACGTGCTGCGGACGTTCAACGTGCAGGTGTAGGGCGGCGTCCCCGGCCTCGCGCGGGCGGTTGAAACCGCTGCAACAAACACACGAAGTCCGCCTTCGCGGACTGGCTGCAGTGGAGTGAGTTGAGGTACGTGGCGCGCCCGGATCTCGTCAGGTCTCCCCCTCCCCTGCGGAGCGGGGGCAGGGGGCCGGGGGGCGGGCCGGGGGAGGGGGCTCCCCGGGATCTGCACCGGCAGCCCGCGGCGAGCACCAAGCTGACTCCTCTCCCCCGCGCAGTTTGCGGGGGAGAGGCTGGGAGAGGGGGGCGCCCCGGACATGCTCCGCAGCCAGCCCCATCCGGATGCAGTTCTCCCCTCTCCCGCTTGCGGGAGAGGGGTCGGGGGAGAGGGCAGCCGGGGACTGCGCCGGAACGATCGAAATCCCCTAACTCCGCCAAGGGTCCAAGCACGATCCGCATCCGAATCACGAAAGCCGCGGGGTGTAGCCGTTTGAGCGAGGAAATCAGGGACGAGCTGGCGCGGCTGACGCTGGAGTTGTGCGCCATTCCCAGCGAAACGTGCCACGAGGACGAAATTGCCTCGTGGATCCACCACCGCTGCGTGCAGGCCGCGGGCGCGCAGGCGGTACACCGGATCGGCAACTCCGTGATCTGCGAGCCGTACGGGCGCGAAGAGCGGCCCGGCGAGCCCGTGATCGCGCTGGTGGGCCATGTCGACACGGTGAAGTGCGCCGAGGGGCAGCCGCTGGAAATCCGCGACGGAAAGGTGTTCGGCTGCGGCTCCAGCGACATGAAGTCCGGCCTCGCCGTGATGCTGGCCCTGCTGGACCGCTGGCGCGAGCTGGGCCGCGCGCGGCCGGTGTGGATCTTCTACGAGGGCGAGGAAGGCCCGGCCGAGGGCAATGGCCTGGGTCCGGTGCTGGAAAGCGGCGTGCTGCCGCCCATCGACTTCGCGTTCATCCTGGAGCCGACGGACCAGGGGGTGCAGCCCGGCTGCATGGGGCTCATCCACGCCACCGTCACCGTGCGCGGCACCCGCGCCCACAGCGCCCGGCCCTGGCAGGGCGACAACGCGCTGTACCGTGCCATCCCCGTGCTGGAGCGCCTGCGCGGATTCGAGCGGCGCGCGGTGAAGTTCGGCGATCTCTGCTTCTACGAGGTGATCGTGGCCACCGCCGCCGTCACCCGCAACTCGCGCAACGTGGTGCCCGACGCGGTGGAGCTGAACGTCAATTTCCGCTTCGCCCCGGGCAACACGGCCCAGAACGCCGAGGCCGAGCTGCGCGCCCTCGTAGGCGACCTGGCCGAGGTGGAGGTGACCGACAGCGCGCCGGCGGGCGACGTGCACGCCGACCATCCCCTGCTGGCGGACTGGTGCCGGGCGGAAAAGCTGAAGGTGATGCCCAAGCAGGCGTGGACCGACGTGGCGCGCTTTACCGCCAGCGGCATTCCCGCCGTCAACTTCGGTCCGGGGGAGACAGCGCAGGCCCACCAGGCCGGAGAGTGGGCCTCCATCGACTCGCTGGAGCACTGCTACGGCGCCCTTCGCCGCTGGTTCGACCGATGAACCCCGTCCTGTCCGGCATCGCCCCGTCGCTCATCCGCGAGCTGAAGGCCCGCAAGAAGCCGGGCGACATCGACCTGGGGCTGGGCGAGCCCACGCTGAAGCCGGACGTGCGCTACTTCGAGGCCGCCACGGAGCGCGTGCGCCGGGAGGGCTGCCCCTACTCGCCCAACGCCGGCTACACCGACCTGCGCGCCGCCGTGGCCGCCTACCACGCCTTTCCGGACCGCGGCGGGGCGGAGAACGTGCTGATCACCGTCGGGTCCGAAGAGGCGCTGTACCTGGCCATCAAGTCCGTGCTGGACCCGGCGGGTGACGAGGCGCTGATCGTGGAGCCGTGCTACCTGGCGTATCCCAAGCTGTGCGCGCTGGAAGGGATCCGGCACCGCACCGTGGCGCTGAACGGGGACGACGGCTTTCGCCCCAGCGCCGCGCGCGTGCTGGCGGCGATGGGGCCCGCGACGCGGATGATCATCCTCAACTCGCCCAACAACCCCACCGGGCGCATCTGGCCGGCGGACGAGCTGCGCACATTGGCCGACGGGCTGGCGGCGCGCCCCGGCCCGCCGGTGTGGGTGCTGTCGGACGAGGTGTACCGCGAGCTGTACTTGACCCCGGAACGGCCCGCGTCCATCGGGCAGATGTGGCCGTACGCGCTGGTGGCCGGCTCGCTTTCCAAGAGCAACGCCCTCACCGGCTTGCGGCTGGGATGGCTGGTGGGCGATCCCGAGGCCATCGCCGCCGCCACCAAGGTGCACCAGCTGGTGAACACGGCCGCGAGCACCTTTTCGCAGATGGTGGCGCGCGAGGTGTTCGCCGATCCCACCAACCTGGGCGCCCACCGCGCGCACTACGCCGAACGGCTGGAGCTGGTGGCGGGGCTGATGAAGCGCAACGGCATCGGGTTGGTGCGGCCGGAAGGCGCCTTCTACTGCATGGTGCGCCTCCCGCTGGCGCTGGAGCACGATTCCCTCGCCGCGGCCGAGGCGCTGCTGGAGGCGCACCACGTGGTCGCCACGCCGGGGCGGGCCTTCGGCGACAGCGGCGAAGGATGGGTGCGGCTTTCGTGGGTGGCGGAGCCGGACGACCTTCGCATCGCCATCGAACGCATCGCCGCCTTCTTCGCCACGGCGGACCGCGGCTGACCGCCAGTCGGCGCGTTTCTTTCAGTCCCGGGCGCAGAAACGTCCGTATCCATCCTTCCGAAATCTTCTCGCATGGCTCTTCGCGCCCGACGTCCCCCGGACCCGCTCCGCGACCACCTGGTTGAGGTGCGCCGCCACCTGCTGCGGCTTCACAAGGCGCTGATCGACAGCGAGCGTCCCCTGTACGAGCAGCGCACGGGGCCCATCTCCAACATGCAGCTGCTGCAGGCGCTGCTGGAGGACCCGTTCTTCGCCTGGCTGCGCCCGTTCTCGGGGCTGATCTCGTCCATCGACGCCGCCCTGTCGGACGACGAGCCGGTGACGCGCGACCAGGCACGCGGCTTCGTGGACCACGCGGGGGCGCTGGTGTCCGGCTCGGCGGAGGCGGACGAGAACGCCGCCCGCTTCGTGCAGGTGCGCCAGCGCGATCCGGCCGTGCTCTTCGCGCAGACCGAGCTTCACCGCCGCATCGCCGAAGCCCTGCGCTGGCTGGACGCGCCGGGGTGATGGCTCTTTTCGTCCCCTTCCGGGTACTGGCTGGCCGGTCCCCACTGAACAACCTCCCGTCATCGATGGTGTCCATGAAGCTGATTCGCCCCGTTCTCCTTGCCGGGTTCGCGCTGGCGTCCGTTCCGGCGGCCGTGCACGCCCAGGCCGCGCCGGCCGACAGCGCCGCGCGCAACTGGCACCTGCTGGACCCCGCCGCCGACCGCGTGCCGGGGATCAGCGCCGAGCGCGCCCACCGCGAGCTGCTGGCCCGCCGCCCGGTGCGCGACACGATCATCGTGGCCATCATCGACAGCGGGGTGGAGGTGGACCACCCCGACCTGGACGGCGTGCTGTGGACCAACCGCCGCGAGGTGCCGGGCAACGGCCGCGACGACGACCGCAACGGCTACGTCGACGACGTCCACGGGTGGAACTTCATCGGCGGCCGCGACGGGCGGAACGTCAAGGAGGACACGTACGAGGTGACGCGCCTCTACGCGCAGCTCCGTCCGCGCTTCCAGAACGCCGACTCGGCCAGCGTCCCCGCGGCGGACCGCGCGGACTACACCCTGTGGCGCCGCGTGAAGGCCGACTTCGAGAGCCGCCGGGCGGAAGAGGAGCAGACGCTCGGCGCCATCAAGCAGGCCGAGGAGACGCTGCGCCAGGCGGAGACCATCCTCAAGCGCGAGATGGGCACCACCACGCTGACCCCGAGCGCGGTGACGCTGTTCAGCCCCAAGGACCAGATGGGGCAGCAGGCGCGCCAGATCTATCTGCACTTCGCCGGGCTGGGCTACTCGCTGGAGCGCGTGGTGGAGGCGCGCGAAAGCACCGAGGCGGGCGTGCGGTTCTCGCTGAACCCCGAGTTCGACCCGCGCAACATCGTGGGCGACGACGCGCGCAACCCCAACGAGCGCGGCTACGGCAACAATCAGTACGAGGGGCCGGACGCGGGGCACGGCACGCACGTGGCCGGCATCGTGGCGGCGGAGCGCGGCAACGGGCAGGGGATCGACGGCATTGCCCCGGCGGTGCGCATCATGTCGCTCCGCGCGGTGCCGCAGGGCGACGAGCGCGACAAGGACGTGGCCAACGCCATCCGCTACGCCGTCGACAACGGCGCGCGCGTGGTGAACATGAGCTTCGGCAAGTCGTTCTCGCCGCAGAAGGAGCTGGTGGACGCCGCCGTCCGCTACGCCGAGGAAAAGGGCGTGCTGCTCGTCCATGCCGCCGGCAACGACGGCGCCGACATCAGCGAAGACCCCAGCTTTCCCACGCCGCTGCTGCAGGGCGGCCGCCGCGCCGCCAACTGGATCGAGGTGGGCGCCGCGTCGTGGCAGGGCGGCGACCACCTGGCGGCGCCGTTCAGCAACTACGACGAGCGGCTGGTGGACGTGTTCGCCCCGGGCATGGCCATCCTGTCGACCGTGCCGGATGGCGAAATCCAGCGCAACGACGGCACCAGCATGGCGGCGCCGGTGGTGGCGGGCGTGGCGGCGACGATCCTGTCGTACTACCCGCAGCTCACCGCCGCGCAGGTGCGCCAGGTCATCATGGAGTCGGCGACGCGCTTCGAGGGGCTGAGCGTGGTGCGGCCCGGCAGCGAGGACGAGCGCGTGCCCTTCGCCCAGCTGTCGGGCTCCGGCGGGGTGGTGAACCTGCACGCCGCGCTGCAGCTGGCCGAGCGCATGTCGCGCCGCTAACGGCCGGGCTTTCGGCGGGCGCGGGGTTGCGGAAAGGCCCCTTCCGGGTTGACACAACCCCGCGCCGCGGCTAGGTTTGCGGCCAGCCGAGGGGTGGCTGCAGTGCTGGGATTGCGCCGACGAGCGGCGCGAAGAGGATCTGGGCGGGGCCTGCCCGGTCCTCTTTCTTGTTGGCGTCCGGCGGCGGCGTTGCGCATTCGGCGGATTCGCCGCACATTGCTGCCCTGTTCCAATGAGCCGAACCGCACTCGTCACCGGCGCCACGGGCTTCGTCGGCGGCCACCTGGTCCGCCGGCTCGCCCGGCAGGGGTGGACGGTGCGCGCGCTGGTGCGCGGCGGCAGCGACACCCGCGTGCTCGACGAGGTGGGCGCTCAGCGGGTGCAGGGGAGCCTGGGCGACGAGGGGGCGCTGCGCGAGGGCGCCAGCGGCGCCGACACCGTCTTTCACCTTGCCGCCGTCACCGCCGCGCGGGGCGAAGACGCGTACGTCCGCGCCAACGTGGACGGCACCCGCAACGTGGTGCGCGCGATCAACGCGGCGTCGCCGACCCCGCGGCGGCTGGTGTACCTGAGCTCGTACGCCGCCTGCGGCCCGGCGCTCCACGGACGCCCCCGCCGGATGGACGAAACGCCCGGACCGGTTTCCACGTACGGGCGTACCAAGCTGCAGGGCGAGGCGGTAGTGGGCGGCGAGCTGGCGGGCGGCACGAGCGCCGCCATCCTGCGAGCCCCGCCCGTGTACGGCCCCGGCGACAAAGCCCTCCTCCCCTACTTCCGGCTGGTGAAGCGACGGCTGGCGCCCGCTCCCGCGGGCCCCGAGCTGCGCACCCACATGGTCTTCGTGGAGGACCTGGCCGCCGCGCTCGCGAACGCGGCCGACGCGCCCCCCGGCACGTACGCCGTCGCCGAGCCCGTGGAGCACCCGTGGGGCGACATCGTACGCGCCATCGCGGCACAGATGGGCACCCGGCCCGTGCGGCTGAAGCTTCCCCCCGCGGGGGTGAGGGCGGCGGGCACGGTGGCTGGCTGGTTCGGCGGCATTGGCGTATTCAATCGCGAAAAGGCCGAAGAGATGCTTGCGCCGGCCTGGCTTTGCGATCTCACGGGGCTGGACGCGCTGATCCCGCCCGGAACGGCCACTCCGCTCGAGGAGGGCATCCGGCGCACGGCTCAGTGGTACCTGGAACAGGGATGGGTTTGATGGCGACGATCGAGGAGACGGTGCGGCGTACCGTGGACCTCTTCGACAAGTGCCGCCGGTTCACGGCGGCGCGGGAGATGATGGACCGCGGGCTGTACCCGTACTTCCAGCCGATCGAGGAGTCCCACGACACCGAGGTGGTGATCCGGGGCGAAACCAAGATCATGGTGGGCTCCAACAACTACCTGGGCCTCACCCATCACCCGTACGTGCTGGAAAAGGCCCGCGACGCGCTGGCCCGGTACGGCTCCGGCAACACCGGCAGCCGGTTCCTGAACGGCACCCTCGACATCCATGAGGAGCTGGAAAGCCGGCTCGCCGCCCTGATGGGCGCCGAGGCGGCGCTCGTGTTCAGCACCGGGTACCAGACCAACCTGGGCATCATCAACGGCCTGGTCACCCGCGGCTCGCTGGTGGTGCAGGACCGGCTGAACCACGCCTCGCTGCTGGACGGCGCGCAGCTGGCCGCCGGCGAGCTGGCGCGCTACCAGCACGGCGACATGGGCGCCCTGCGCCGCGTGCTGGACCGGCACCGCGAGGCCAACGGCGTGCTGATCGCCACCGACGGCGTGTTCAGCATGGAGGGGAACATCGTCGACCTTCCCACCCTGGTGGAGATCAAGGACGAGTACGGCGCCCGCCTGCTGGTAGACGACGCCCACTCGGTCGGCGTGCTGGGGGCCAACGGCGGCGGCACGGCCGAGCACTACGGCCTGCAGGACCGGGTGGACCTCACCATGATCACCTTCTCCAAGTCGTTCGCCTCCATCGGCGGGGCGGCGGCGGGGCCGGAAGACGTGATCCACTACCTGAAGCACCACGCCCGCCCGCTGATCTTCAGCGCCAGCATGCCCGGCTCGGCCGTGGCGACGGTGCTGGCCTGCCTGGACGTGATGCAGCGCGAACCCGAGCGCCGCACGCAGCTGTGGAAGAACGCCCACTACCTGCGCGGCGGGCTGCAGTCGCTGGGCTTCGACACCGTGGGCTCCGAGACGCCCATCATCCCCGTGGCGTCGGGGAACATGGAAAGCACCTTCATCTTCTGGCGCGCCCTGTTCGACGCCGGGGTGTTCACCAACCCGGTGCTGCCCCCCGCCGTCCCCGAGAACTCGTGCCGCCTGCGCACCTCGGTGATGGCCACGCACACGGTCGATCAGCTGGACCAGGTGCTCGACGCCTTCGGGCGCGTCGGCAGGCAGCTGGGGCTGGTGGGAGGGCAGGCGTGAGCACGGCCGCTCCGGCGGCGGGCGCCGCGACGGCGGGCGGGGTGCGCGTCCGCGAGATCGCCGCGGGCCAGTCGCTGCGCCCGTTCGTGGACTTTGCGTGGACGGTGAACGGGCGGGATCCCAACTGGGTCCCGCCCCTTCGCCTGGCGCTGGAGCCGGTGCTGGACCGCAAGAAGCACCCGTTCCACCAGCACGCCGACGTCGCGTACTTCGCCGCCGAGCGCAACGGGGTGATGGCGGGGCGCATCGCCGCCGTCGTGAACCACCAGTACAACGACTTCCACGGGGAAAAGACGGGGACCTTCGGCTTCTTCGAGTGCCATGACGACCCCGAGGCCGCCACGGCGCTGCTGGACGCGGCCGCGGAGTGGCTGCGGGCGCGCGGGATGCACCGGGTGATGGGGCCCTTCAACTTCTCGACGAACGACGAGTTCTCGTCGCCCGGCATCCTGGTGGACGGCTTCGACACGCCACCCACGGTGATGATGTCGCACAACCCGCCCTACTACGGCCGGCTGCTGGAGGGGGCGGGGTGGACCAAGGCCAAGGACCTGGTGGCGTACTGGATTCCCAGCAACCAGGTGCCGGAGCGCGTGCAGGCGGGAATGAAGCGGCTGGCCAAGCGCATGGGCGCCACCATCCGCTCCCTGCGCATGAAGGACCTGAAGGCCGAGGTGGCGCGGGTGCAGGAGGTGTACAACGCCGCCTGGTCCCGCAACTGGGGCTTCGTTCCCATGACCGAGGCCGAGTTCGCGCACATGGCCAGCGAGCTGAAGCCGGTTGTGAACCCCGAGCTGTGCCTGCTGGCCGAAACGCCGGAGGGCGAGCCGATCGGCTTCCTTCTCGCCCTGCCGGACCTGAACCGCGCGCTCAAGCACCTGCCCGACGGCCGCCTGTTTCCGTACGGCATTCCCACCGGGCTTGCCAAGTTCCTCTGGCACAAGCGCAAGATCAACACGCTGCGCATCCTCACCCTGGGAATGAAGCCGGGGCTGCAGGCCTCCGGACTGGGCACGGCGGTGTACATGCGCGGGCTGGAGGTGGCGGCAAAGAATGGGTACGTGGCGGGCGAGGCGTCGTGGATCCTGGA
Organism: Longimicrobium sp.; assembly: GCF_036554565.1. Taxonomy (NCBI): domain Bacteria; kingdom Pseudomonadati; phylum Gemmatimonadota; class Longimicrobiia; order Longimicrobiales; family Longimicrobiaceae; genus Longimicrobium; species Longimicrobium sp. Next base: position 19,518 of record NZ_DATBNB010000219.1, read on the forward strand.
AGACAACCACGAGATGTGCACCGCGATGGACAAGCTGGGTGCCCGCCAGTACAAGCGCTACCGGATCTTCGAGCGCCCGCTCTGATCCTTCGCTCCATCGAGACCGACGCCCCGCCGGCACCCGCCGGCGGGGCGTTCTGCGTCTTCTTCCATCCGTCGTCCGCTTGCTTGCTGGGCTGCTCGGCCGCGTGCTTTGCCGGGCCCTGTGCGGCGGGAGCGCGGGTGGAGTATGATGTCGCGCGCTCGATCACCCCGTTTCCGCCTTGCCCATGCCCCTGAATCCCACCGAATACCTGTCCGTCCTCGTCTCCATCGTCGTGGGGCTGGGCATTTCGCACCTGCTCTCGGGGACTGGAAAGCTCGTCGTGGCCCGGCGGCGGGTGAGCATGTACGGCCCCACACTGATGGCCGTGCTGCTGGTGTTCCTGGCGCACGTGCAGTTCTGGTGGGGAAACCTGGGCTACGGCGAGGAGGTGGAGGGAAACTTCTTCGCGTTCCTGGCCTTTCTCGTCGGCCCGGTGCTGCTCTTCCTGCTGTCGGTGCTGGTGCTCCCCGACTTCGACCAGGAGGGCGAGCTGTCGCTGCAGGCGCACTACGAGGAGAACCGGCCGTGGTTCTTCGGCATCGCCCTGGCGCTGCCGCTTACCAGCGCGCTCCGCAACGTGCTGGTGCAGGGCTCGCCCGTGCTCACTCCCGAGCGGCCCTTCGAAATCGTGTTCGGCGCGCTGGCGCTCAGCGGATTGCTCGTCCGCAGCCCGCGCTGGCACACCATCCTCGGCGCCCTGCTGCTGGCGCTGTTCGCATCCATGATGCTGCTCACGGGCCTGCAGCCGGGATGACGCGGCGGTCGGAATGAACGAAGGGGGCGCGCCCGCAGGCGCGCCCCCTTTCAACTGTCTGCCCGTGCGGCCCGTTTCAGCAGGGCGCCGCCGGGTTCAGCACGCACTCGCTCTGCGGAAGCGGCAGGAACGAGAGCGACGGTGTTTCGCGCGACACCGCCGTGCCGAAGCGGCGGATGTCTTCCCACCGCAGCCCCTGCAGGAACAGCTCGTAGCGGCGCTGGTAGGCGATCTCGGCCAGCACCTCGGCCTCGGTGTCCAGCTGCTCGGCCGTCAGCGCCGGCATGCACGCCACCGGCTCGGAAAAGTTGCCGATCGTGGCGCTGGGGGTGCACTGGGTGCGGACCCCGTTCACCAGCGGCGCGGCCAGGGCCACCCGGCCCGTGCGCGCGTACGCCTCGGCCTGGATCAGCCGCATCTCGTCGGGGAGGTAGATGGGGAACGGCGCGTTGCGGTCCGCGTACTGGCGCAGGTTGCGCAGCGGCACGGCGGGCGACCCGTTCACCGTGGCCTGGTCCAGCCGCAGCCAGAAGCCCGGGCGGTCGTCGGAGGTGTCGGCCTCGGCCACGAACTCCTGCGTGCCGCGCACGTAGTTCAGGCCGAACTGCGAGTAGGCCCAGACGGGGTTGCGCAGCGGGTCGGGGTACGAGAACACGTTCACCCGGTTCAGCGGCACGCGCGCGGCCGCGTCGATGGCCTGCTGGTGCTGGCCGTCGATCAGGTAGTACCGGGCCAGCATGGCGTTGATCACGTCGCCCAGGTTGTAGCCGATGGCCACGCGGGCGTTGAAGTCGCCCAGCTCGCTGGCCGCCACCGACGCCAGCCCGGCCCGCGCCTGCTCCAGCAGCGAGAGCACCGTGTCGAGCACCACCGCCCGGGGCTGCAGCGGGTTCTCGTCGAGCGTGGCCGTCACGGGGATCTGCTCGTACTGCAGGATGGCCGCGCCCAGCGCCATCGCCTTGAAGGTGCGCGCCAGCGCCAGCACGCCCGCCTCGGTGCCGCGCGGCAGCCCCACGTTGCCGGCGTTGGCCAGCAGCTCCTCGGCCGACCTCACCACCCGGAAGGCATTGGTGTACGGCCCGCTCACCACGCCGAAGCTGGCGTCGACGCCCACGCCGGTCACCAGCGAGCGGTCGGCGACCAGCGACACGGTGGTGGTGGAGATCTCGTCGGTCACCAGTCCCGGGGCACGCACCATGTTCAGCACCATCCCGGTGCCCGCCGTGGTCCCCGCGAACTGCCCCTGCATGCCCACCGCCAACGCGATGATGCCGTCGGGGGTGGTCAGCACCAGCTCCTCGGGGGGCGAGTTGGGGTTCGTCAGGTCCAGGTCGCACGCCCCCGCGGCAGCCAGCGCGGCCAGCAGCAGCACGCGCCCGGCGCGGCGTGAAACAGAATTCCGCATCGTCATTCGATTCCTCAGAAGTTGACCGTCAGCCCAACCGACAGGCTGCGCGGAATGGGCGTGGTTACGAAGTCCACCCCGCGCGCGACGGTGCTGCCGCCGAACAGGTTGACTTCGGGATCGATCCCCGAGTAGTTGGTCCAGGTGTGCAGGTTGCGCCCGGCGATCCGCAGGCTCAGGCTCTCGGCGCCCAGCCGGCCGCGCACCCAGGGCTGGTCGAAGGTGTAGCCCAGCGCCACCTCGCGCAGCTTGACGAACGAGCCGTCCTCGACGAACGCCTCGTACAGCGTGTGGCGGTCGGTGTTCAGCGTGTGGTAGCCCGCGGGCACCTCGCCGGCGATCTCACGCTCGGTGTTCTCGCTCAGGCCGAAGTAGTCCTGGATGCGCGCCGTGAAGTTGGCCACCTCGTTGCCGAACCGCCCGTCCAGCAGGAAGCTCAGCTGCAGGTTCTGCCCCACCGAGAGCGTGTTGCTGAGCGAGGCCGTGAAGTCGGGGTTGGGGTCGCCCAGCACCTTCTTGAGGATCACGCCGTTCGCGCCGCGCGCCTTGGCGGGGAAGCAGGGCTCCGCCGGCCCCGTGGTGCACAGGGTGTCGTTGAAGATGAACTGCCCCTGCGGGTTCTTGGGGTACAGGATGATGTTGTTGTTGGCGTCGCGCGGATAGTACCCGCCGTAGAACACACCCACCGGCAGCCCCTCGGCCACGATGTTCAGGTACTCGGAAAAGATGGTGTCGCCCGGCGCGCGCATCCGCTCGACGTTGTTGCGGTTGCGGGCGTACGTCAGCCGCGTGTTCCAGCTGAAGCCGCCGCGGCGCACCACGTCGGCCCCCAGGGTCACTTCCAGGCCGCGGTTGGAGATCTCGCCCACGTTCTGGTACTGCACGTCGAAGCCGGAGCTGCTCTGCAGCGAGCGCAGCAGCACCACGTCACGCGTCAGCTGGTCGTAGACGGTCACCTCCACCAGGGCGCGGTCGTTCAGCAGGCCCATGTCGAAGCCGGCCTCGTACTCGCGCTGGCGCTCGGGCTTCAGGTTGGGGTTGCCCAGGATGGTGCTCCCCGCCTGCCCCGGACGCCCGCCGAAGATCACGTCGGTGAAGTTGTTGAAGGTGCCGTACGACGCGGGGGGCTGCCCGCCCGTCTGTCCGTACGCGGCGCGCACGCGCAGCGAGTTCACCACGCCGCCCACGCCGCCGTCGCTCCAGAACGGCATGTCGTCGACCACCCACGAGGCGCCCAGCCGCGGGAACATCTGCCAGCGCTCGTCCGGCCCGAAGGCCGACGAGGCCTCCACGTTCACCGCGCCGGTGATGAACAGGCGGTCGGCGACGGAAAGGCGCTCCTGCAGGAACGCGCCGACGGTGCGCAGCTCGGTGACGGACTGCGAGGCGAACTGCGTGGCCCCGCCCACGATCTCCTGGCCTGGGGGCAGGTTCTCGGCCCCGGCGCGGATGGTGTTGGTGCGGTCGGCCGTGTAGCGGAAGCCCGCGGTGCTGGTCAGCTCCAGCGCCCGGCTCAGCGGCGACTCGAGGTTGGCCGTGACGTCGCTGTTGAAGCGGCTTACCGAGCGCACCGGGTTGGTGATGAAGCCGGTGGATGCCGGGCCCACCGAGTACGGCGGCTGCAGCAGGATGTTCGCTTCACGGGAGTCGTCCACGCCCAGCAGCGCCGTCACGGACAGGTTGCTGAACGGCGTGATCGTGGTCTGCACGCTGCCGATCAGGCGGTCCACGTCGGCCTCGGTGCGCACCTCGCGCAGCACCTGCAGCGGGTTCACCGTGACGATGGGCGTGTAGGGGTACCGGCCCAGGCTGTCGCTGAACGCGTAGTTGAAGCCGGTGGGGGTGAACAGCACCGCCGTCAGCGCACCGGTGGTCTGCTCGCCCTCCTGCTGATACTGCGTGTGCGACTGGATGTAGCTGCCGGTCAGTGACACCTCGAAGATGTCGGAAAGCGACTGCGTGATCTTGCCGCGGAAGGTGCGCTTCTCGTGACCGGTGGAGCGGATGATCCCCTCCTGGTCCGTCCAGCCTCCCGACATGTAGTAGCTGGTGCCGCCGTTGCCGCCCGAGATGGACAGGTGGTGGTTCATCCCCGGCGCGGTCTGGAAGATCTGCGGCTGGATGTTGTACCGGGTGATGGGGTCGCCCAGCACGTACGCCGAGCCGTCGGGCTTGCGCAGGAACGACACGTCGCCCAGGCCGGCCTTGGCCGCGTCGTTCATCCGGAAGTACCGCGGCGTCTCGGAGCTGGACCCTTCTACCGTGTACGTCACCCGCGGGGTGCCCTGCATCCCCCGCCGGGTGAAGATCTGGATGACGCCGTTGTTGGCGCGCGAGCCGTACAGCGCGGCCGCGGCGGCGCCCTTGAGCACCTCCACGCGCTCGATGTCGCCCGGCGCGATGTCGGTGAGCCGGCTGCTGATGGCCGAGCCTTGGCGCGAGCTGTTGGAGCCGACGGAAATCAGCGGGTCGGTGTTGTTCTCCAGGATCACGCCGTCCACCACGATCAGCGGGTCGGCGCCGCCCAGGATGGAGCTGGTGCCGCGCAGGCGGATGGTGGAGCCGGCGCCGGGGGTCCCGGAGTTCTGCGAGATCACGGCGCCCGAGATGCGGCCCTGCAGCGCCTGGTCGATGGACACGGCGCCGGGCGCCTGGTTGACTTCTTCGCCGCGCACGGTGGACACCGCGTTGGCCACTTCGCGGCGCTCGACGGGTGCGCCGGTGCCGGTGACGACCACTTCTTCGAGCTTCAGCACGTTCGTCGCCAGTTCCACGGGACCCACCTGCACGGCAGGGTCGCTGCCCAGCGTCACCGAGCGGCTCGCCGCGCCCCGTCCGATCTGCGAGAACTGCAGCGTATACGTGCCCGGCGCCACGGTGGCGCGCAGGGTGAACCGTCCGGCGGCGTCGGTCGTCGTGCGCGGGCCGGTGCCTTGCGCCCCGATGCGCATCTGCACGTTCACGTCGGCCAGGGGGGCACGGGTGGTCGCGTCGACAACGCTCCCCACGAGCGTGTACGTCTGCTGTGCCGCGGCTCGCCCCGGGGCCAACGCGGCGAGCAGCGTCAGGACGGTCGCGCCGAGCCAGCGGCGCGGACGAAATAGGCGCATGTGTGGGTCTCTCCTGGAAGTGCGGTGAGTCTCGCCCCGCCCCGCGCCGGGGACGGCGAGCAGGTTGGCGCGGGTGCCTGGCGGAACCGGCCGGGGAATGCGGCCGGGCAGGACCCCGCGTAACCTCTGCCTTGTTGTTAGCGCGCCAGCCGCGGCACCGCAAGGGTTTGGGCCGGCGATGTGGACGGGGGGCGATTCGGACGGATGCCTTCCAAATTTCCGGAAACAGACGGCGAGCGGAGCGCCGTCCTGCTACTCGTCTCCCGAGGGGATGGGCGGCGGAAAACGACAGCGCGCCCGCCCTGGAGAAGGCGGACGCGCTTCGGGAGATCCACTTGCGTTCGTCGTCGGACGAGCGGGGGATCAGCCGCGGAGGGGACGCGCCACCAGGATGCCCGTCGCCCGGCGGATGGCCGACACGTACTCGGGGAGCGTCGTGCGGCTGACCTCCACCGCGCCGCCGGAGAGGGGCGCGTGCAGGACGCGCAGCACGCCTTCGCCGTCGCGGTACGCAAGGCCCGTGTGGGTGACGTCCAGGCCGGGGACGGCCGTGGCGAAGGCCAGCACGTCGCCGCTATGGATTCGGTCCTGCACCCCGGCGATGCGGTCGGCCGGCACCAGCCAGCGGGGCGCGCCGTCCAGCGAGCGTTCCATCCGGCCGATGGCGGCGAAGGTCGCTTCGTCGCGCAGGGCGGGGTAGCTGGACCGGTGCTCCGTCATGAAGCGCAGCGGGCGCTCGTCGCGCACCCCGCCCAGCTCGCGTCCCAGGTCGCGCACCAGGCCGCGCCGGACGCCGTCTGCCATCCACTCGCTGAAGTAGTGGAGGCGGCTGGCGAATCCCCGGCGCTCGCCCCCGCGGTAGCGCATCCGCTCCACCTCGCGGGCGAAGCGCTCCCATCCCTCGCGTGGCCCCGCCGCCGCCGTGCGCGCCACGGCGATGGCCGATTCCACCAGCGACACGCAGTCGAACTTGGACAGGTGCAGCGTCAGCGGCTCGTCCGCGGGCCTCCCACCATCGGCCAGGTACTGCTCCAGCGTGTACGCCGCATAGGGAAGGCCCAGGGCCAGCTCGGCCGCGCGCGCCACCGCCGGGCCGAAAGGCGCGCCGGGGCGGCAGACGCCCTCGGCGCAGAGCACCCGCAGCCACTCGGCCAGGCGGGCGCGGTCGTCCGCGGCCGGCGAGGTGGCGCTCCAGAGCGCGCGGGGCAGGGAAGCGCCCGCGGCGGCGAGGGCGGCACGGGCCAGGAACGATCTGCGCGAGATGGGCATCGCTGCTCGGGGATCGGGACTTCAGGGGTGCGGGACGGATTTGGTACCCCGCAGTCGCCGCAGGGATCAGAACGGGAACGGCGGGTCGTCGCGGGTGCCGTCCAGAGTGCCCGCGTCCAGCACCAGCCGCAGCAGCTCGTCCAGCTGCCCCAGGCGCTCGCGCTCGCGGCGGGAAACCAGCAGGTCCTGCTGCCATCCGGGGTCGATGCGGATGGCCTGCGCGATCTGGAAGGCCGTTTCCAGCCCGGGATCGATCTCCGGGAAGGGCTGCTTGTACTTTACCACCTCTTCCAGCACGCGGTAGAACAGGTCGATGGAGCGCTGGCGGCGCGGCACCAGGCCGCGGCGGTCCTCCCGCTCGTCCTCGTACGGGGCGGCGAGCGCCTCCCAGTACGGCGCCCCGGACTCGATGCCGTCTTCCACGCGAAAGCGCTCCACGCCGCGGATCAGCAGCAGCGACCGGCCGTCGGGAAGGGGCTGGAACTTCACGATGTGCGCGACGCATCCCACGCCCCCGTTCTCGGTGCTGAAGGGGCCGTGCCGGTCCGGATCGTGGTAGATGAGCCCGAACCGCTCGTCGCCCTCCACGCAGCGCGCCACCATCTGCCGGTAGCGCGGCTCGAACACGTGCAGCGGCATGGGCGCGCCGGGAAACAGCACCACGGGAAGGGGAAACAGCGGAAGCCTCATCAGGCGAAAGTGCGTCCCGCGCGGATTCGCGGCAAGAGGGCGCTGCACTGGACCCGTCGGGCGAATGAATTCGCTGCAACGACCACACGAAGTCCGCCTGCGCGGACTGGCCTGTTCTTCCTCGGAGAGGACGATGTGGCGCGCCCGTGGTGCGTGAGGGCTGGGTATGAGTTCTGCCGAAGCGCGAGATGTCATCCCGATGGAGCGGCCACACCCAAGTCGCGGCATCACCAGGCTTTGCAGCGACTGAGGGATCCGCCACACACTACGCATGATGCAGTTTGGCGTCAGCTGCGCCCAGTCCCCGGCCCCGTCGGGCGAATGAATTCGCTGCAACGACCACACGAAGTCCGCCTGCGCGGACTGGCCTGTTCTTCCTCGGAGAGGACGATGTGACGCGCCCGTGGTG
>NZ_DATBNB010000220.1 GCF_036554565.1 Longimicrobium sp.
CCATCGTACCGCGCAGGAAATCGGCGACCAGGGCGCCGCGCGAGGGGGCGTCCGCACGGGGCGGCGCGGTCTCGCGGTAGTTGGTGATGGCGGCGAAGCGGCCGGCGCGGGTGACGCCCATCCAGGTGCCGCCCTCCTGCAGGTCGCGCCCGGCGAGGACGCCGGGCGCGTCGCTCCACCACGCCGCAGTGGCGGTGGGGCGCGCGTAGAACTCGTCGCGGTTGGCGGCCGCGATCAGCCGGTGACGCGGGTGCTGGTCGATGGCCAGGACGATCAGGCACATGGGGTGCTGTAGGTGGGGTTCCCCGCGCGAACGCAACGGGGGGATCGGAGTATCAGAGGCGCCTCCCACGGGCAGGCGCCGTCCGCAACTTACCACGCAGGGCCCAGCGATGCTGCACTACCGCAAGCACATGCTTTCACCCGACCACGAGTGGGTGGTTTTCGTGCATGGCGCCGGGGGCAGCTCGTCCATCTGGTACCGCCAGGTGCGGGAGTTCCGCAAGAACTTCAACGTGCTGCTGGTGGACCTGCGCGGCCATGGCGATTCGCAGCCGCCCATGCTCAAGGCGTTCGAGGGGGAATACACCTTCAACGACCTGGTGGCCGAGATCATCGAGGTGCTGGACGACGCCGAGGTCCGCGAGGCGCACTTCGTGGGCATCTCGCTGGGGTGCATCCTCATCCGCATCCTGGGCGAGATGGCGCCGGAGCGGGTGAAGAGCATGGTGATGGGCGGCGCCATCATCCGCCTGAACCTTCGCTCGCGGGTGCTGGTGGGGCTGGGCAACGCCTTCAAGCGGGTGATTCCCTTCATGTGGCTGTACCGGCTCTTCGCGTGGGTGATCATGCCGCGCCGGCGCCACCGCGAAAGCCGCTCGCTCTTCGTCAGCCAGGCCAAGAAGCTGTGCCAGAAGGAGTTCATCCGCTGGTTCCGGCTGACGTACGGGGTGAACCCGCTGCTGCGCCTGTTCGAGGACAGGGAGCTGCCCATTCCCACGCTGTACCTGATGGGCGACGAGGACTACATGTTCCTGCCCCCGGTGCAGCGGATGGTGCAGCGGCAGACCCGGTTCACGCGGCTGGAGATCATCCCCGAGTCCGGGCACGTGGTGAACGTGGACCGCCCCGAGCTGTTCAACGAGCTGTCCATCGGCTTCATCCGCCAGGCGGCGCTTCGCCCGGCTGCGTGATGGCCCCACTCGCGCCCTTTCGTTTCTCCCGCGCCGCGGCCCTGATTGCCGCGGCGTTGCTGTTGGCGTCATGCGTGCGCGGCGGCGGTGGCCGGGACGACACGTCCCTCGTGGCCGCGGGGGACATCGCGGGGTGCTTCTGGCGGGGCGACGAGGCGACGGCGCGGCTGCTGGACCGCATGGGCGGCGTGGTGGCGCCCCTGGGCGACGTGGTGTACCCGCACGGGACGGACGCGGAGTTCCGGCGCTGCTACGGTCCCACCTGGGGACGGCACCTGGCCCGCACCCGGCCAGCCGTCGGAAACCACGAGTACAAGACGAAGGACGCGGGGGGATACTTCCGCTACTTCGGGGCGCGGGCGGGCCAGGCGGGAAAGGGCTGGTACAGCTACCAGCACGATGGCTGGCACGTGGTGGTGCTGAACAGCGAAGAGCCGATGGAGCCCGGTTCGGAGCAGGTGCGCTGGCTGGAGGCTGACCTGAAGGCGCACCCCTCTCGCTGCACGCTGGCGTACTTCCACCACCCGCGGTTCAGCTCCGGCCGGCACGGTGGCAAGGCCCGCGTCTCCGACGCGTTTCGGGTGATGTACGACCACGGGGTGGACGTGGTGCTGAGCGGCCACGACCACCACTACGAGCGTTTTGCCCCGCAGGACCCGGACGGGCGCGAGGACCGCGAGCGCGGCATCCGCCAGTTCGTCGTCGGCACGGGCGGCGCGCCCTCGTACCGGCTGCGCAACAAGCCGGTGCGCAACAGCGAGGCGCTCTCCAACAACGTCCGCGGCGTGCTGCGCCTGGTCTTTCACGGCGACGGGTACGAGTGGGAGTTCGTCCCCATCCCCGGGCGCCGCTTCGAAGACCGCGGCCGCGGCGAGTGCCACTGAGAAGTGCGAGAGTGCGAGAGTGCGAGAGTGCGAAAGTGCGAGAGTGTTTGAGAGTGCGTGAGTCGGCCGCGGTCACGCGCCAGTACGGGCCTCGACGCCCGCCATAATCCCCGCCGCGGCCTCTACAAGCCCGATCGGCAGTGTCCGCGCTGAAACTGGATGTCCGCTCCACCGTACGGTGTCCAGTCGTTATCACGAATCGCTTTCCCATCCCATGACCAAGCCGATTTTCCCGCCTCCATCAGTCTCATCGCCCAAGCTCTCGTTCGCTCCTCCCGCCGCGCATCCGCTGGCGCAGGTTGGGCCGCGGGCGTGGATGGCCGTCGGCGGGATCGCCGCGGTGGGTGCGGCGATCGGGGCTGGCATGGGCCTGGGATGGCACCAGTCCGGGTTCTTCCTATGGCTGGTCGTCGCCGTCGTGCTGACGTCCGCTGTCCGCGTTGGATGGCGGGTGGTGCGTGGAGGGCGCGCGGCCGGGCACGTCCGGCGCCGCACCCGCTCGATGGTACAGCGGCTGGGCAGCGGTGCCTATGGCGTGGTGGGGCTGGCGACCTGGCTGTTCCTGGAGGCGCAGACGCTCGCCGGCGACGTGGCAAAGGCCACGGGGCTGATGGACTTCATCGAGCAGAAGTCCTTTTCGTGGCTGATCGGGTTCAGCGTGGATTCGGTGCTGAACGCGGTGTGGGCGGGGATCTGGCCGATTTACTGGTTCAAGGACCATCCGCTGGTGATCGGGCTGGTATTCGCGCTGGCGTGGGGCGGCTCCGGCGTTGTGAGCCGCTGGACGACCCGGCCGGCTGCCGCACCTGGCGTGGACCCGTCCCCATCCGGCGGCCCCGGCGGCGTAGTCTCGCCTCCGGGCGCAGCAAGCCCCGGCGGCGCGGGTGCGCCACCGGGGCTCGGGGGATCGGGTCCGGCCGCGCGGATCAGGGGGTGATGACCACCTCGGAGGTGAAGCCGGCGGCCTTGAGCTGGTCGGCGTTGTACATCCGCAGGTTGTGTGGCCGGTCGAGCAGGTCGATGGAGAGCTTCCACGTGCCCGCGACCGTGTTCGCCGGCACGGTAATGGGGCACTTGAACGTGCCCGCCCGCACCCCCTCGCCCTCCACCGGCGGAGCGCCGCACCCGAAGCTGGTACCGGCGGCCGACGGACGGAGCCCCACGTACCCCGACCGCAGCCCCGCTCCCGCGTCCGTGGCCGTAAACGTGAGCTCCACGACCTGCGGCCCCGTCGCCAGGCTCACGCTGGCCGGCTTCACCGAGATGGAGGTGACCACGGGAGCCGTGAGATCCTCGTTCTGGTTCTGCACCTGGATGCTGGCGGGCATCCCCGCCGCCGCCAGCTGCGCGTCGCTGTAGCCCGTTCCCTTGCCCGCGCTGTCCGCCACCGAAACGTTCTTCACCTTCCACGCTCCGCTGATGGAGCCCCGGGGCATGACGATGCTGCACTTCCAGGCTCCCGCCCGGGAGGTACCGCTGGCCGGCGCCACGTGGGTGAAGCAGCTATGGAACTGCTGGTTGATGTCGCCGTTGCGCAGCGACTCCAGGTGAACGCTCATCATCTGCATCCCCGCATCCACGCGGGCGGTCACCGAAAATTCCACCGTCGCGTCGGCCGTGCTGACGTCCACCTGCGCGGGCGAGATGGCGAAGCCGGTCACGGCCGGGGGGGCCGCCGCCACCGTGACGGGCACCGGCACGCTGAGGCCTTCGCTCGTCACGGTGATGGTCGCCGCGCCCCGTCCCACCCCGGTCAGCAGGCCGGTGGCGCTGACGGAAACGATGTCGGGCGCCGAGCTGGACCAGGTGACCGCCCGGCCGCCCAGGGCCTTTCCGGAGGCGTCGTAGGCGACGGCGGCGACGCGAAGGGTGTCTCCCCGCATCAGCACCGGCTGCGCGGGCGAAACGGAGAGCGAGGCCACGGGATCGGGCGTGGACGGCTCGTCGCCGCACGCCGCCAGGATCGTGAGCAGGGCCGGGACGGCGAGGTGCCAGCGTGAACGGATCATCGGCTGGGGCGGGGCTGGTGGACGGGCGGGGTGAAGCGGCTACAAATGGATTCGGGAACTATACCCGCCGTGGCTCAAAAGGCCAAGGGGCACAACGAGAGCGGGACGGCGCCCCCGCCGTCCCGCTCTCGTCGTTTCGATGTCTAGCCTGATACCGTGGCTCAGAAGCGGAAGCGCGCGCCCAGGCCCAGGGAGATGTAGTTGAAGTCGTCGATGGTGCGGTAGCGCACCTCGGGGGTCACGGAAAGGTTGTAGCTGACTGCGTAGTCGGCGCCCAGCCCGGCCTCGAGCCCCGTCTCGTCCTCGTGGAAGAGGGCGCCCAGCATGGCGTACGGGTTGGCCACCCCGCCGCCGGTGCCCAGCCCCACGCGCCCCCCCAGCTCGAAGCCCTCCAGCTCCACCTCCTCGCCGTCATCCAGGACGATGTCGTCGTCGAAGTCGAAGCTGAACTGCGAGTAGCCGCCGTAGATGGCGAACGTGGGCGCAAGATCCAGCGAGGCGCGCAGGCCGAAGCCCACGCCGGTGTCTACCACGTCGGCGGCATCGCCGGTGGGAATGCCTGCGTCCAGGCGAAGCTCCACGCTCACGGGAAGCTGCGCCGCCGCGGGCGCGGCCACGGCCAGCGAAGAGGCGGCGAGCAGAAGTGCGAGTGTCTTTTTCATGTCCTGCCGATCCGGTGATGGGTGGTATAGGTGCCGCCGGGCAGTCGGCGCACCCGCATGGAACCACGGAAAGGGTCCCGAGGTTCCCTTCCCTCGTTTAGATGCGTGAAGGCCCGCCAGGGTTGTGGCGGGCCTTCACGTTTTCGTCCCTCGCGGCGAGCTCAGCTGGCGACTCGCTGCAGCACGCGGTACAGGTACTCCGTGGCCCAGCCCAGCGCGCCGACCGGAACCCGCTCGTTGTCGCCGTGCATCCGCAGCTCGTCCTCGATGGGCATGGGCATCGGCAAAATTCCGTACGTGGGAATGCCGATGGCCCGCAGCGCCGCGCCGTCGGTGGCGCCGGTGGACATGAAGGGGAGCACCGTCGCTCCGGGAGCCATCGTCCGGGCGGACTGCTCCATCGCCTGGAAGAGTTCGGTGGACACGGGCGACGGGGGCGGCGCCTGCGCGGGCTCGCCGTCCAGCGCAAAGGTGACGCTCGGCTCGCCGCCGGCCTGGTTCATCATCCGCACCACCTCCGTGATGTCTTCGCCCGGAAGGATGCGCACGTTGAACGTGGCCCGGCCCTCGGAGGGGATCACGTTCGTGCGGAATCCCCCATTCAGCAGGGTCAGCGAGGTGCCGGTGCGCAGGACGGCGTTGTGCAGCGGGTCGCGCGAAAGGACGGCGGCGGCACGGTCGATCTGCTCGCGCGAGGCGCCCTCGGCGGAAATCTCCTGCATCGCGCGCTTTACTTCCGCGTTCTGCTCGATGGTGGCCAGGCGCTGGAAGTACAGCCGCGTGGTCTCGATCAGCCGCACGGGGGCGCGCCACTCGTGCACGCGGGTGACGGCGCGGGCCAGGGCGGCGAGCGCATTGTCAGTGAGCGGAACGCTGCCGTGCCCGCTCGGCCCCGTGGCACGCGCCACCACGTTGTACGCCACCTTCTCGGTCGTCTGGATGTTGACCGTGCGGACCTGCCCGTCCATCACCCGGATGCGCCCGCCCTCGTTCAGCGCGAACTCGGCGTCGCCGATCAGTGCGCGGTGGTGCTCGATCACCCAGTCGACGCCCACGGGCGGGCCGCCCTCCTCGCCCGCCGTGCCGAAGAAGATGATGTCGCGGTCCAGGCGGTCGCGCTGCGCGGCGAGCTGGACGAAGGCCGTCAGCGTGGCGGCGAGCATCCCCTTGTCGTCGATGGCGCCGCGGCCGTACAGGTAGCCGTCGCGGAAGGTGGGCTCGAACGGGTCCGTCTCCCACTTGCTGGTGTCGGCGCCCACCACGTCCATGTGGCCCATCACCAGCACCGGCTTCTGCCGCGCGTTACGGGCGCGGAGGCGCGCGACGAAGTTGGCGCGCGTGCTGTCCGCGGGGACGCGAAGAACGTGCGTCTCCACCCCCGGGACGCGGCTGAGCACCGAATCGAAGTACAGGGCCGTTGCCAGCTCGTTGCCGGGCGGGTTCTGCGTGTTGATGCGGATGAGGTTCTGCAGGTGCGCCAGCGTGGAGGCCTGCGCCTGGGCACGGCTGAGCCCCGCGGGCGCGGCGGCGCGCACCGCGTACGTGGGGTCCTGCGCGGCGCCGGCGCCCGCCGTCAGGACGACGGTGGCCAGGGCGCACGCGACATTGCGAATGACCATTCGATTACTTTTCCTCCACTCGGTGACTGCGGCTACTGCGTGCACGCCGGGGCCTGGTGCTCCAGAACGCGGTCGAGGAAGCGGGCGATGCGCTGGTACGCGGTCACCCGGTTGGCCAGCTTGGCGATGCCGTGGCCCTCGTCGGGAAAGCGCAGGTACTCCACGTCACCGCCGCGGCGCCGGACCGCGCGGACGATCTGGTCTGCCTCGGCGACGGGAACGCGCGGATCGTTGGCGCCGTGCACCACGATCAGCGGGCTGCGGATGCGGTCGGCGTAGCTCAGCGGCGAAATCTGGCGGAAGAACTCGCGGTCCGCCGCGTCGTCGATGTTGCCGTACTCGATGCGGTCGCTGTTCTTGAGCGCGGGAGACGCGTCCTCCAGCCCGCTGATCCAGTTGGCGACGCCCACGAAGGGCACGCCCGCGCGGAAGTACGCGGGAAGCTGCGCCACGGCGGCGTACGTCATGTATCCGCCGTAGCTTCCGCCCATGGCCGCCACGCGATTCCCATCCACCTCCGGACGCGCGCGCAGCCACTCCACGGCGGCCTGCATGTCGCGGACGGCGTTGGGCCGCAGGCGCTTGTTGTCCAGCTGCGTGAACCGCTGGCCGTAGCCAGTGGAGCCGCGGAAGTTCAGGTCCAGCACGGCGTAGCCGCGCGCCAGCAGGTACTGCTTGACGGGATCGAACCCCGGCCGCGCCTGCGAGGTGGGCCCGCCGTGCAGCATCATCACCACCGGGGGTCGCGCGCCGGCCGCGCCGCGGGGCGAATACAACAGCCCGTGGATGGTTTCGCCGTCGAAGCTGGGGAACTGCACCGGCCGCGGCGTGACGAAGCCGGCGGGGTCCAGCCCGGCCAGCGTGCTTTCCGTCGCCCGCGACAGCGTCTGCGCTCCTGCGTCGTACACCCAGACGTCGCCCGGCGTCCCCGGCCCCGACACGCCGATGGCCAGCCGCGGCGCCGCCTCGGCCCATTCCAGCGAGCCGACCACGCCGGCCGGAAGGTTGGCGACGGGCAGGTCGCGCTCACCGGGAAGGTCGCGGATCACCAGGCGCGAGAAACCGCCCTCGTTGATCGTGTACGCCAGGAACTTCCCATCGGGCGAGAGCGCCACCTGCTCCACGTCCCAGCGCGGCTGCTGCATCCAGTGCAGCTGGCGGTCGGGAAGATGGTAATGCGCCAGGCCGGCGAAGTCGCGCTCGTGGTTCGTCGCCACGAAGAAGCCCTGGCCGTCCGGGGTCCACTGGATGGAGCGGTAGCTGGACATCTGCGCCGGGGCGAACAGCGTGTCGAGCTTCTGCGAGCGCAGGTCCAGCAGCATCAGGTCGTTGTCGGCCTCGCCGCGCCCCTGGCTCAGCACCATCGCCTCGCCGTCC
>NZ_DATBNB010000221.1 GCF_036554565.1 Longimicrobium sp.
CAGCACGTCCATCGCGTTCAGGTACGCAGGGACCTCGTGATGCGGCACACCAGTGACGATGCGCACCGCGTCCCCCCGGCCCGCCGCCCACGCCCGCAGCTCGCCCTCGATGGCCCCGCCGCCGACGATCAGCGCGCGCCACGGCTCCCGCGCCGCGTCCAGCGCCGCGATGAGCGTGCGCAGCCCCTTCTCGGCGACGAACCGGCCGAGGAAGCCGATCACCGGCGGCCCGTCCTCCCGCCAACCAAGAGACCCACGGACGCGCGCACCGGCCTCGGTGTCCGGGCGGAACAGCTCCGTGTCTACCCCGGGCGAGATCACCGCGACCGGGAGATGGTCATACCCAGGGCGAACGCGCAGTGCGTCGTGGACCGTTTCGCCGAACGCCACCCACCCGGCCGCGCGGCGAAGGGCGTACCGCTCGGCCCAGGCGAACGGGGGCGGGTAGCGCTTCGGGAGGTTCTGAAAGGTGGCGTACACCAGCCGTGCCTCGGGCGGTGTCCACGCCGCCACCTGCGCGCCAGCGAGGATGTACGGCTCCTCCCAGCAGTGCACCACGTCCCACCCCTCGCGCAAAAGCGCGCGAAGGCGGCGGCCGTAGCGCATGGTATGGACGCGACTTGCGCCATGGACGGGCACCGGCACCAGCCGCGGCAGCTCGCCCGGGAACGGCTCCAGCGCGATGGGGCCAAGGTCGCCGGGAAACGACTCCGGGGCGGCGACCGTCACCTCCCACTCCCCCGCCCCGGCCTGCGCCATCGCGTGCGCCAACCGCCGGTTGGTGCCGACGACGTAGGAGTGCCCTAGCGTCAGCAGGCGCAGGGGACGGGTCATGCGCCCCACCTGTACCGCGGCCACACAGAAGGGCGGCTCCAGCCGGGGAGTCGCTCGATGCAGGCTGCGGGCATGGGCGCGGAGGTGGGGCCGAAACCAGTGAAGACGCGGGATAACTGCCCTAGAAGTAACGGACTGCGAGTGCCGTTGCAACCCGCGCGCCGCTCGCCGGCGCCCGGCGGCATCGCAGACGCGGAACGTAGCGCCGGGGCGTTCCCGAGCAGGTCCGGGCCGCTCGAGTGCGCCGGAAGCGAAATGGGCGACTACGGGTGCTTCGATCGGGCGACGCGCGTGCTTACGTGCGTGGCAGCGCCGGAGGTTGAGCAGCGCCGGGCGACCTCGAAAGCCGCACCCGACGCGGCGCCGACGCTTCGTTCTCCGCGCTTCTTGCGACTGGCATGAGGTCGGGCCGGCAGGTGATGATGCAGCCGCGCGCAACGAACTTTTCGAAAAGCTGACGGTTGTAAACTTCGACCACACACCCGGCAGTGGGATAGTAGCGGAGTTCCTTCGAAAAGTCCGGGTGCGCCACCGGCACCGCGATGATCCGTTGCACCCGGAAAAAATCGTCTAACGTCAGCCGCGCCCGGAGCACCTCGCTGATCCGCACGCGGAGCGCGTAGTCCGCATTCAACCAAGGGGCAGCGACGTACAATTCATACTGGTCGAACAGGCTGTCCTCGGTTTCGAACAACGCGAACAGCGCAAACTCTCCGAATTCGGCTGCGAGTTCCCGTTCGACCGGCCGCAGTTCCTCGATCAAGTCTCTCATAGGGCCCTCACGATCTGACGGGCAGAGGTCAGAATGCTCTTCGCGACATCGGCCTGCGTTGTGCCCTCCGCCGCATACCGGAAAGTGGGATCCCAGTCGGAAACCTGCACCCAATCGCCGTGGTGGCGGGTGCGGATCCGCTCCTCCATCCCGCTCAAGCGCAATAGTACCTGGAGGTTGTGGATTTTGAAGCTGCCGTAGTGCTCGAACTGCTTCCGCGTCTGCGGAAACGCCTCCCACCGCAAGGTCCGGCAGATGCGTGCCTTCAGCGCCAGTTCCACCGCGTAGCCGCACAGGTATCGCGCCGCGTCGTAACGGCCGGACGCGTAGAGGGCGCGCGCATCCTTCAGCCTTGCAAAGGCCAGCCTCCTCAACTCCAGCCGGGGAATCATCCGTCGTGCCCGTCCGCCCAGGTGAACGATGTGCCGCACCATGATGCGAACGGTACGGACGTGCGTATCTCCTGTCAATCCAACGCGATCCGCCACCAGGCGTATCACGACGGGCATGTGCTTGGTGGCGAGGAAGTTCGCACGACCGATGATGCTCGAAACTCGTTCTGAGCGAAGGGAGGGCTCGGGCTGGCGGGCTTGGGTGTTCGCTGCCGCGCCCAAGCATCGAAGTGGCGCAGGCTGGATCCTTCGGCCCGCAATAAACGGTTTGCGGGCGGGTACGGTGCGGTTGGGCCTCTGGATGACAGACGATTAGGGGAGGCGAAAACAGGAGCGGCGGCACCGTTGGATGCCGCCGCTCGTTTCTTCAATCGGACAGGTGCGATCAGGCGCAACCGCAGCCCGTTTTGCGCAGGCCGGCTTCTTCCAGGGCCATTTCCTCGGCTGTGGGGGCTGCCCAGCCGTCGTTCAGGTTCAGCATGCGGCGCAGGGAAAGCTCGGCGCGGGTGCGGACGTCCTCGTCAAGCACCAGCTCGTGCTGCTGGTGGTCCAGGCACCACGCCAGCTTGGCCAGCGTGTTCACCTTCATGTTGCCGCAGATGGCGGCTCCGGACAGCGGCACCAGCGTCTTTTCGGGGAAGCGCGCCTTCAGGCGGTCGACGATGCCCCGCTCCGTGCCGAAGATCACCTCGTCGTTCTGCTCGGCGATGTCCACCATCTTGGCCGTGGACGCCACCACGTCGGCCTGGGCCAGCAGCTCGGCGCGAGACTCGGGGTGGATGACGACCAGCGCGCGCGGGTGCTTCTTCTTCGCCGCGGCCAGCTCGTCCATCACCAGATCGTCGTGCACGTAGCAGTAGCCGTCCCACGCGACGATGCTCCCCGGCTGGATCTCGCCCTCTTCGCGCCCGGCGATGACGTACGGCCGACCGCTCTTCTCTGCCGCGTAGCGCGCCAGGTTGCGGTCCGGGACGAAGAGGATGGTCCGGTCCGCAGGAATGGTGTTCACCACCTGCACCGCGTTCGCGGACGTGCAGCAGATGTCGGATTCGGCCTTCACCTCGGCGGTGGAGTTGACGTACGCCACCACCACCGCGCCGGGGAAGCGCGCCTTGAGCCGGCGCAGCGCGTCGCCCGTGACGAAGTCGGCCATGGGGCAGCCGGCCCGCAGGTCGGGCATGAGCACCGTCTTGTCCGGCGACAGGATCTTGGCCGTCTCGGCCATGAAGTGCACGCCGCAGAAGACGATGACGTCCGCGTCGGTGCTGGCGGCCTCCTGCGACAGCCCCAGAGAGTCGCCCAGGTAGTCGCTTACCTCCTGGATTTCCACGCGCTGGTAGTTGTGCCCCAGGATCACCGCGTTCAGCTCCTGCTTGCGGCGGCGGATGCGCTCCACCAGCTCTTCGCGAGAGAGGCGGGCGTACTCGAGCGGCGTGGAAAGGACGTCGGCGATCTGGATCAAAGCTCACCTCGGCGGCAGGCGTCGTCTAAGCGTTCTCGTGTTGAGAACGATGGGAAATATGTCATACTCGTAACGAGAATGCAAGGGGGCGAGTCCGTCACTGCTTGATCGATAAAAAGTAGAGAGGCCCGCGGATGTGCTCCGCGGGCCTCGGTACGAATTTTCGGTGTCGCCCGGGCGTCAGCCGATCGCCTTCCTGGTGACAGCCAGCGCCAGTGCGGCGGCGTCGGAGCCGTGCACCCCGTCCATGTAGATGATGTTGGGGTAGCTCTGCGCCGTGCACGCCGGCAGCAGCGCACCGTACAGGGCC
>NZ_DATBNB010000222.1 GCF_036554565.1 Longimicrobium sp.
GGGCGACCAACTGGGCGCACGCACGCGCGCGCTCACCGGCCCGATCGCCCGCGCGGCCGACCCGTCCAGCGGCACCACGGCCAGGCGCTCGCTCTGCTGCTGCCCCTCGCCCGTGACGGCCACCACCAGCACCGCACGCCCGTCCGGCGACACGGTGGCGGGAAAGTCGGCGGACTGGCTGGCGATCAGCCGCGTCGCCTTCCCTCCCCGCGCATCCACCACGTACACATCGGCGTTGCCCTCCCGCTCGGAGACGAAGACGATACGCCCCTCCATCGCCCGGCGCTCGGACCCGCCCATGGTGTCGGCGGGGGGGCTCGGCTCGGCGGACTGCGCGCGCTGGCACCCTGCCAGCAGCATCGGCGGAAGCACGAGAAGCGGAAGGATGCGGGTCATCGGCCGGGCAGGGCGGGGTTGGCTTCCCGAGCGGCCCACCCCGCGCGAGGACCGCGCGGGGTGGGATCGATCGAAACATCAGGGTTCCTTCCGTGGCGTGAAAGGGCGTGAGTCCATCAGCACGCCGGCCGGCGCTCCCCACGAACCACGGCCGCCGTGCTCCCGCACTCACGCACTGGCGGTCAGCGGACGCGAACAGCGTCGGCGATGACCACGTAGCCCGCCGTGGTCCAGCGCGACACCTGCACCTTGTTCCACCCCGCGCTGAAGCTCCAGGTACCGATGGCGTTCCACTGCCCGCCGTTGGCCTGCTGGTTCACGCTCACGCGGCCCACTTCCGCGCCGCTGGCGTTGTAGGCGATGTACGGCGTGGTGGTGGAGCGGTTGGTTCCCGCCACCCACCAGGCGTCGATGGTCCTGGTGGCCGCGGCCGGCAGGTAGAACCAGAAGGTCGCCGGGTCGCTGATGGCCTGCGTCGAAGCGAAGTTGTAGCCCGTTCCGTAGTAGCCGGCGCTGCTGCCCGTGGACCAGTTGGCCGACACCTCGTACTTGGCCACCGAGGCGTTGTTGTTGGTGTTGTTGCTGTCAATGATGATGGCCGACGTGGCGCCGCAGTGCGAGTTGATGCGGTTCATGTAGTCGGTCCACGGCCAGTTGGGGCCGGGATCGGTGCGGTTGTACGGCTGCAGCTGGCCGTGCGCGACGTAGTGGTAGCGGTCGCGGGGGATGCCGTGGCCCTTGCTGATGTCGCAGGAAAGCTTGGCCGAGGCGTCGATCTGCCCCACCGGGAAGCTGGTCTGCGAAGCGTAGCCACCGTGCTCGATGCCCACCGTGAAGTGGTTGCTGCTGTATCCGTTGCGCCAGCACTCGTGGCTGCTGTTGAGCGAGCAGTCGTAGGTGGCCGCGATGTGCCACGCGCGGTCGGACTCGCGCACCAGCTGGCTGATCTCGCTGCCGCTTTCATTCACGACGTAGTGCGCGCTGGCCTGTGCCTGCGTGTTGGTCAGCCAGCTCCAGCAGCTGGTGTAGCTGCCTTCGCAGGTGTGGATGATCACCATGTGCACCACGCCGATGTCGCCGGTGGGGCGCGCGTTGTAGTTGGGCGACGGACGCCAGATGGTGCCCGCGACGGGGTAGTCCGGGGCCACCGCCATCTGCGCATCGCCTTCCGGGAACTGGAAGGCCGCCGTCACCTTCACCGGCATCACCGCCGCCAGCACGTTGCCGGAGGGGCTCGAGCCCACGACGCCGCGGTTGAGCGTGGCGTACACGTCGCGGTGCACGTACATCGCCTGCCCGTTCACGTCCTTGATGCCGCTGTAGCGCGCCACCACCGGGCCCCACGCGGCAAGGTCCGTCCGCGCCGTGCGCGCCTCTTCGGCCCACTCGCTGAGCAGCGCCGCCGCCGCCCGGATGTTCGCCCGGGGATGGCCCTGCGCCTCCTGCACCGTCACGCCCGCCAGCCGGGCGCCGCGCGCCAGCTTGTCGCCGCGAAGCGCCATCACGCCGTACGCGGCCTCCTGCCCGGGGAACTCCACGCCTCCCCGCACCATCTGCCAGCGGGTTTCCACGTACCCGATGGACTTCAACAGCGCCGGCGGAACGCCGAACTCACGCGCGGCATCGTCGAAGTACGTGTCGAGCTGCCCCGACGGCACCGCCGCCGAGGGTTCGGCGAGGGGTGCGGCCGGCTGGTCTGCGCAGGCCGAGAGCGCGGCGGCGGCGAGGAGTGCCGCGGCCAGTGAGCGGAGCTTGCCCATCCGTCCTCCTGAGGGTGAGGTGGTCTTCGCGTCCGCTGGGCGCGCACGCGAGGGCTGAAGGGGAGCGCTTTCAACGTAAGCTGTCGCATAATGTATAGCAAGCATGATGTGAAAGTTGCTTCTGCGTCACGGCTTAGCCGTGGGAAGCGCACGAAGGAAGTAGGAATTAGTGGGGAGGCGCGTTTTCTCCGCGGCTGGAAAGGCGCCGCGCGCGAGACCACAGATGGCGGGCCGTTTCCGCGCCGCCGCGCCCGGCGCGCCCCAACAGCCGGGTGAAGCGGCCGCGAACGGATTGCACACCCTCCCGCGCGCCCCGCAGCGCCTCGTCCAGCTCCGCCGGGCCGAAGCCCAGCTCGCCGGCGATGTGGCCCAGCACCGCTTCTTCTTCGGACGACACGCCTTCGTCGGCGGCGCCGAGCACGGCCAGGTCCAACAGCTCTTCGCGCTCGGCCTGCGAAAGGTGCTCCAGGATTTCGCGCTGCTCGCGGGTGTAGACGGGCACGGCACCATCGCCGAGCGCCGCCGCCTGGATTGCCGTCACCGTGGCCTGCCGCAGGCGGGGAAGCGCGGGGTGCATGGCGGTGGGCGACAGGCCGCGCACCTCTATTCCTGCCTCGTGCGAGAACCGCGCGATGGCGGTGCGCCCGACGGCCAGGGTGCTCACGTAGTTCAGTCCGCCGGCCACCGCCGCGCCCAGGCCGGGAACCAGGCGGCTCATCCACCGCCGCGCCACCTGCGCCGAGGCCGCCTTGGCCGCGGCGTCGCCCGCGCGGGCCGCACCCAGCGCCAGCCCGGTGGAGGCCAGGAACAGCCCGCGCACCTCGCTGGTGGGGTCCGCCAGCTCCACGCCGTACAATGCGGCGATTTCCAGCACCAGGTCACGCTGCTGCTCGGCGACGAAGTGCCAGTCGGCCACCATCCCCAACGCGGCCAAGGCCGTGCCCACGCCCGGCACCAGCGCGGGAACGGTGGTCGCGGCGCCCGCCGCCGCGGCGCGGCGGGCACGCTCGCGGGTGCGCCGCCACGCCAGGTCCGTCGCCGCCACGTCCGGATTCGCCTCGCGCAGCGTGCGGATCTCCGCCGCCAGCTCGTCGGGGCGGCCCTCGGGAACGCGCAAGGCGGCCTCCACCGCCTCGCGCAGCCGCCGCGCGATCCGCTCGCGGTCGCCGGACGACAGCCGGGGAAACTGCACGTGCGCCAGCCGCTCGCGCACCTCACCGGCCGCGGCCTGCGCCATCTCACGCCACCGTCCGCTCACGCCATCCTCGTCGCCGTTCGCGTCCTGAGGCGGCGGCGCGCTGGGTGTTGGCGCAGACGAGGGGACGATCTGGTCTGCTGGGAGAGCGTCGGGCATGGTGTCCGGTCGGTGGAGCCCGGGGGCTCCACCGTGTGGCAGGGGAGATGGGAGCGGGCCGGAGCGGCGGGACGCGGGAGCCGTCATCGCCTGTCGAGCGGGATCGTCCGGAGCGAGGGCACGGTGAGCCCCCCCCGGCAGACTGGCCCGAGTCGAGTTTCCGGAGAAGATCCGCGTGTTTGCTGGCGATGGCGGGAAGAGGCAAACAGAATGCCGCGGCGGAAACTACGCGCAAAGGAACGAGCCCCTCCCGCAATGGGGGAGGGGCTCTCATGGGTCGGCGGAGGGGGCGGGATGGGCGGGCTGCCGGGTGAGGCGCGTGAGGCTGCCGGCTCCGGGGGGCTCACCCTCGCCCCGGGTGGCGTCCGGTCGGGATCGTGGGGGCCTCGGCCGTGTCGGGCGAATGAATTCGCTGCAACAACCACACGAAGTCTGCCTTCGCAGACTGGCTTTTTCTCCTGTGAGGAGAAGTGTGTGGCGCGCCCGGGAGTGTGTGACGGATCCCTCGGTCGCTGCGGAGTACGGTGTCGGGGCAGGATTCCCGTGGCCGCTCCTCGGGATGACAGGTGCGCTCCGGCTGGTGCGGGGCGCGGAGGTGAAGCTTGCGTTGGTGCGAGTTGAGGCTCGGACTGCGCCCGGAAGTTAGGTGCAGTTCTCCCCCTCTCCCGCTTGCGGGAGAGGGGGGCCGGGGGGAGAGGGCAGCCGGGGACTGCACGGCCCTCCCCGAAGCGCTCCCTGCCTCGTGTTTCTGCCGACTACGCAGCCTGCCGTTGCTCCGTGAGCGTACCCTGCCCGAACGGCGTTCCCGTGGCGGCCTCGATCGCCTCGACCACGGCGCGGGCGATACGCGGCTGCTCCTTGATGGCCGCCCAGTTCTCGCGGACGAAGTCCTTGAGGTTGCGCGCCTTGCGATTCATGCGGATCTCGGCGGTGTCGCCCACGCGCGGGCCCACGGTGCGCACGAACTCCAGCATGGCCTCGTGCTCGCCCGCGGGTGCGGGCGCCGTCTGGGGCGCGGCGCGTGCGGGGGCGCGGGGGCTGGCGGGAAGCACCTCCACGGGCAGCTCGGGCGGGTCCCAGCGGAACGACGAGCCGTCCCGCGTCTTGCCGCGGAACCGGCCACCCTCGTGCACGCGGGCGAAGGTTTCGTCGAGCGTGTACAGGTAGCGTCCGATGCCCCACTGCACGGCGGCGCGCTTCATGGCGCCAGAAAGGCCGCCCTTCACGCCCTCGACGTCGGTGTTCTCGGCGCCGTCGTACTTGGTGACCCACTCGCCGCCCACGCGCACCGACAGGCCGCAGACCACGCCGCCGTCGGGCCCGGGCGCAAACTCGTTGCGCCAGTTCTCCGGCCCCACCACGTCGTCCAGCCGGGCCTGGATGGCGCGGTTGGTGACGTAGGGCACGCAGATGGCCCACACGCGCCCGTTCTTTTCGCCCGCCGTCTGCACCCGCCACTCGATGGCGTCGGGCTCGAAGAAATCCTGAAGCGCCTTGAAGTCGATCTCCACCATCGGGTTACCCTCCACGCTCTCGTAGCACCGGCCGCCACTGCGCGGCCGGACCCGCTCATCCTGTTACGGAATCTATTCGGGTTTTATTCGGGAGTCAAGGGAGGCGAGGGCCACGACGAACGCGGGGCAGACCGGACGTGCGTCTGCCCCGCGAGTACCTCGGTGACCGTGGTTACCGGTGTTCCCGCCGCCCGCGCACCGGCGCATCCAGCCGCACCGTCGCCGAGGAGCCGGCCGGGATCACCGCGTCGATGTCCTGGCCGCCGATGGCCACCGCCGTGCCCGCCGCCGCGCCGACGACGGCGCCACGCACCGTGCTCCTGCGGTCGCCGCCCAGCACCCGGCCCGCCACGCCGCCCACCACGGCGCCTCCGCCGATGGTCGCCGCCTTGCGCCCCGCGCTCTGCCGGCTGCGCCGCTGCACGCCGGGCTCGCCCACCACCGTCACGTCGATGGGGTACGTTTGCCCGTTGTGGCGGATGGAGGTGAAGGTCACCGCCAGGTCCGTCCCGCGCGTCACGTTGCCCGACGGGCGCGCCCGCGTCACCCGGCCGCGCACCGTGGCGCCCGCGGGGATCACCGTGCGCCCCTCGCCGTCCGTCAGCGACTCGGAGAGGGTGGCGGTGAAGGTGTCGCCCACGCCCATCGTGCGCGTGCTCACCTGCTGGTTGAAGCTCACGCTGAAAGTGCTGCCGCTGGGGGCCGTACGCGTCACGTAGCTGGGGCCCGACGAGGCTCGCTCCGCCGGGGCTTTCGCGCTGCGTTGGGGCTGGCTGCGCTCGGCGGCCGGGGCGGGCTGGCCCGCCGGGGCCGGCCGTGGAGCGGGGGCGGGCGCCGCGAACGAAAGGGGCTGGGGCAGGGCCGCCGAGTCCACCGGGGGGCCGTCCTCGCCCGGCACCTCGATGGTGGTGTCGGGAGTGATGGCGGCCAGGCTCAGGTCGCGTTCCAGCGCCCGGCGTTCCAGCACGGCGCGCTCGGAGGTGTCCTCTCCCTGGCCGCAGGCGACCAACAGGGAGGACAGCGGCAGCACCAGGGCAAGGGTGGCGGCGAGTGTCTTGCGAGTCATCGAACAGCTCCTTCGTCAGCGTCGTTGCTTGTGTTACGGCCAGGGCGACCCTAAGCTCAGGCCCCGCGTCAGCCCCCCGATTGCCGGGTTACAAGGGCAACGCCCGTACCCGAAGGTCCATGAAGGCGCTCAAGGCACTCGTTCCCTATCTCCGGCGCTATCGCCTCTCCATCGCGCTGGGGCTGCTGGCCGTCGTCGCCGCCAACGGCGTGGCCGCGCTCAGCCTGGAGGCCATCAAGCACGGGGTCGACGCGCTCAGCGAGCCGGGGGCCACCCGCAACACGGTGGCGAGGTGGGCCGCCATCTCCGTGGGGCTGGCCCTGCTGACGGGGCTGGGGCGCTTCTGGATGCGCGAGATCCTGAACGGCACCAGCCGCCGCGTGGAGGCCGACCTGCGCGACGACTTCTTCGCGCACCTGCTGACGCTGGACGCCTCGTTCTACGCCCGGCACCCCACGGGCGAGATCATGTCGCGGGCGACCAACGACATCCAGGCCGTGCGGATGGTGGCGGGCCCGGCGTACATGTACCTGGTCAACACCCTCGTCTTCGGGGTGATCGCGGTTGTGCGGATGGCGTGGATCGACCCCTGGATGACCTTCATCTCGCTGGTCCCCATGCTCCTGCTGCCGCCAGTGACGGTGGGCTTCGGGCGGATCATCCACGACCGCTTCACCCGCATCCAGGAGCAGATCGGCCTGCTGTCGACCATGGCGCAGGAGAACCTGGCCGGGCAGCGCATCGTCAAGGCGTACGGGCAGGAGGCGCCCCAGTCCGCGCGCTTCCGCGAGCTGTCGGCAGAGGCGATGCGGCGCAACGTGGAGCTGGCACGTACCTCGGGGCTCTTCTATCCCAGTCTGGGGCTGCTCGCCGGCGTGGCGATGGCCGTCGCGCTCCTGGTGGGCGGGCGCGCCATCCTGGCCGGGCGCATCACCATCGGCGATTTCGTGCTCTTCGTGCTGTACCTGGGGCAGCTCGCCTGGCCCATGATCGCCCTGGGCTGGGTGACCAACCTGTTCCAGCGCGGCGCCGCCTCCATGGCCCGCGTCTCGGAAGTGCTGCAGGCTGAGCCGCGGGTGCGGGACGCGCCCGACGCCGCGGCGCCGGAGCCCGTCCGCGGCGAGATCGAGTTCCGCGGGGTGTCGTTCCGCTTTCCCGGCGCCGACCGCGACGTGCTTCGCGACATCAGCTTCCACGTTCCCGCGGGCTCCACCGTGGCCGTGGTGGGGCCCACCGGCTCGGGCAAGTCTACCTTGGTGTCGCTGCTGGCGCGCTTGTTCGACCCCACCACCGGCACGGTGACGGTGGATGGCGTGCCGGTGGACCGCTGGCCCTTGGCGCGGCTGCGGCAAGCGGTGGCGCTGGTGCCGCAGGACACCTTTCTCTTCTCCGCCAGCATCGAGGAGAACCTGGCGCTGGGCTTCGACGACGCAGACGCCG
The DNA here is from genome assembly GCF_036554565.1 of Longimicrobium sp. NCBI lineage: Bacteria > Pseudomonadati > Gemmatimonadota > Longimicrobiia > Longimicrobiales > Longimicrobiaceae > Longimicrobium > Longimicrobium sp. The sequence continues at coordinate 7,531 of NZ_DATBNB010000222.1, forward strand.
CCAGCCGCCTGGCCCGCGTGCGCGCGGCGGCGGCCGTCGCACGGCTGGACGAGACGGTGTCGGAGTTTCCCGGCGGATACGCGACGGTGCTGGGGGAGCGGGGGATCAACCTTTCCGGCGGGCAGAAGCAGCGCGCGGCGCTGGCCCGCGCGGTGGCTCGCGACGCGCCCATCCTGGTGCTCGACGACGCGCTCTCGGCCGTGGACACGCATACGGAGCACGAGATCCTGGACGGGTTGAAGCAGGTTTTTGCGGGGCGCACCAGCGTCATCGTCAGCCACCGCGTGGCGGCGGTGATGGATGCCGACCTGATCCTGGTGCTGGACGACGGGCGGCTGGCGGAGCGCGGCACCCACGCCGAGCTGCTGCGTGCCGGCGGGCTGTACGCCGCCCTGCAGCGGCGCCAGATGCTGGAGGCGCAGGTGGAAGGCGACGATCTCCTTGCAGCCGCGTCAGGCGGGGTCTAGATTCGGGCCTGGCATCAGTTCCCACCTGCGCCGATCGGCATGGAAGACCTTCACGTTCACCTTCAGGGCGATCCCGGCACCGCGCAGCGCCTGCGCGAGGTGCTGGCCCGCGAGGGGTTTCGCGTCGTGGAGCCGCCCCCGGAAAAACCGGCGGGCGCCATCGTCGTGCAGGTGCGCGCCAACGGCATCAACGGCGCCAGCGCCGAAGTGGAGATGGAGGCGCGGGTAGAGGAGCTGGAGCGCAGCGTGCTGGAGCTGCGCAACCTGGACGTGGCCAAGTCGCAGTTCCTGACCAACGTTTCGCACGAGCTGCGCACGCCCCTCACCGCCATCGTCACCTACGGCGAAATCCTCCGCGACGGCCTGCTGGGCGAAATCTCCGCCCGCCAGCGCGACGCCATCGAGTCGATGATCGGCTCGTGCCGGCAGCTGCTGGCGATGATCGAGGAAATTCTCACCTACGCGCGCTCCACCGCCACCACCATCGACATCCGCCCCGGCGAGTTCGGCCTGCGGGAGATGGTGGCCGAGGTGCGGCGGATGAACGAGTCGCTGCTCGACCGCAAGAACCTCACGTTCACCGTGGAGCTGGGTGAGGGATTGCCGCCGGTGTGGGCGGACCGCGACAAGGTGGCCCACGTGCTGCGCAACCTGATGGGCAACGCCATCAAGTTCACCCCCGAGGGCGGGTGGGTGAAGGTGCAGGCCCGCGCGGCGCCGGGGCAGCCGGGATGGCTGCAGATCGAGGTGGCCGACAACGGGATCGGCATCGAGCCCGAGCACCACGAGCTGATCTTCCGCGAGTTCGCGCAGGTGGATTCGTCGCGCGCCCGCATCCATCACGGCACCGGGCTGGGGCTTTCCATCGCCCGCCGCTTCGTGGAGCTGCACGGCGGCCGCATCTGGGTGGAAAGCGGGCTGGGTGAGGGGAGCCGCTTCTTCTTCACCCTTCCCTCCACCGAGGCGGTTCCGGCGGAAAGCGAAACGCCCCGCGGGGTAGAGGGTGCGGCCGGGTGAGCGTTCGGAGCATCCTTCTGGTCGAAGACAGCGAAGCCATCCGCACCGCCTTCACCATCCTGCTGGAAGACGCCGGGTACCAGGTAATGGGCGCCGGGACGGGTGGCGAGGCGCTGCGCATGGCCGGCGAGCACGCGCCCGACCTGGTGCTGCTGGACATGGGGCTCCCCGACATGTCCGGGCTGGACGTGGTCCGCCGCCTCAAGGCCGATTCGGCGACGATGGCCATCCCCGTCGTGGCCCTCACGGGCCGCGACGAGGACGCCGACCGGCAGGCGTGTCTGGCCGCGGGCTGCGCCGCCTACCTGGTGAAGCCCGTGGACACCCAGCGCCTGGTGCGCGACCTCCCCGGCTTCATGACCGCATCCCCCGCGGCCTGATCGGCTCCACGTCATCGATTTCGGACGCCCGCCGCACCTGCCGAAGCGCGCCTGTCATCCCGATGGAGCGGCCTCGGAAAACCTGCCCGTACACCAAGGATCGCAGCGACTGAGGGATCCGCCACACAGTGCGGATGCCGCTCACGGCCGCGGATGCGCCGTCCTGTCTCTCCCCCTCCAGCCGCCGGGCGTCCCTCCGCCGGAAGCCCTTCTACTCCTGCAGTGCCGGAAGGCGCACCGTAAACGCCGTGCCCTCGTCGCCGCTGCTGACGTCCAGGTGCCCGCCGTGCTCGCGGACGATGCGGCGGCAGATGAAGAGCCCCAGCCCCGTGCCCTCGTCCCCAGGCTTGGTGGTGAACAGGGGATCGAAGATGCGGGGAAGCTGGTCGGCCGGGATGGGCGGCCCATCGTTCCAGAACTCCAGCACTACCGCGGGGTCGGCCAGATGATCCGCGCGGGCGGTGACGCGCAGCGTGCGCCCGCTCTCCGCCAGCGCCTGCTCGGCGTTCACCACCACGTTCAGGAACACCTGCTGAAGCTGGTGCCGGTCGCCGCTGACGGCCGGCAGGTCATCCGGAACCTGCACCTGCAGTTCCACGCCGGTGGTCCGCAGCTTCTTCTCGCGCATCCCCAGCGTCGTCGTCACCACACCACCCACGTCCACCGGGTAGCGCTCCGCCGGGTGCCGCCGCGCGAAGTTAAGCATGTCGCCCACGATGTGGGTGCAGCGATCCACCGCATCCACGATCTCGCGCAGCTGGTCGGCCATCTGCGCGTCCGTCGCGCGGCGCTGAAGCAGCTGCGCATGTGCGCTGATCACCGCCAGCGGGTTGTTCAGGTCGTGCGCCACGCTCCCCGACAGCAGCCCCAGCGTGAACAGCTTGTCGCGCTCGGCCAGGTGCTCCTCCATGTGCTGCCGCTCTTCCCACAGCCGCCGCGTGCGCAGGTGCGACTGGATGCGGGCGCGCAGCTCGGCCCCGCGGAAGGGCTTGGTCACGTAGTCGCTGGCGCCCGCGTCGAAGGCCGCGTACACGCTTTCGGGGTCGGTCTTGGCCGTCACCATCAGCACGGGCAGGCGCAGCGCGTCCCACCGCTGGCGGGCGTAGTGGCAGATCTCCAGCCCCGACACCCCCGGCAGCATCCAGTCCAGCAGCAGCATGTCGGGGGCGCCTTGCTCTTCCAGGAACCGGATGGCCGTGAGGCCGTCGGCCGCCACGGTCACCCGATATCCCGCCTGCTCCAGGATCATCCGCAGCACGCGCGCGGCGGACACGTCGTCCTCGGCGATCAGCAGGTGCTCGCCGCCGCCGCGCGCCAGCGCGTGGGCCTGTGCGTCCTTCACAGCAGCGGCTCCGGCTGGGCCAGGCGGGCACGCGCGGCTTCCGCGTCCATCGCCAGCAGCGGCATCAGGCAGTCGGGGGCAATCTCCCTGCGCTCCATGGTGAACACGCGAAAGGCCCGGGCGCTCAGGTAAAGGTCGTGCGACACCTGCGGCAGGCCGATCAGCCCCGCACGCCCGGTTTCCGTCAGGCGCTGCACCGCGCCGGAGCGCCGGAGCAGCAAAAGGTCCAGCCCCAGCATCCGCGGCTTTTCGGGGTAGTCCACCAGCACGCATCCCTCGTCCAGTCCCAGCTCGCCCGCCAGGCGGGCCTCCAGCGCGCTCCGCAGCTCCCCGTCGGACGCGACCCACGCATCCCCCGCCATCCCCCGCAGCGCCTCCGCCGGCACTTCCAGCGCGCGCTTGGGAAGCCGGCGGCGGCGCACAGCGGGGATCCATCGGTCCGCCACCCGCCGCGCGGCGGGATCGTCCATCTCGGCCGCGCGCAGCTCCAATATGGTCATCAGCCGCTCGTCGGACTGGCCCACCAGCTCCTCGGCCCCGATCACCCCGCCCCGCAGTGCGTCGTGCACCAGCCGCTTGTACAGCGCCGTCGCCGAGCGAACGGCGTGGTGCCAGTAGACGTTGCGGAACATCTGGTACTTGGAAAAGAGCAGCGATTCCAACGCGGACAGGCCCTTCTCGTGGATGCCCACCTCGGCGCGCCCGGTGTGGGGATCGGGGAGGATGGTGATGGCGTGCAGCAGCCGGTCGACGTCCACTTCGCCGTACGGCACGCCGCAGAAGCGCGCGTCGCGGCGAAGGTACTCGATCTTGTCCAGGTCCAGGCTCCCCGACACCAGCCCCTGCAGCGGCGACTCCGACCGGCCGCGGATCATGTCGGCAATGCGCGCCGGGGCATCGGGGGCCAGGGCCTCGAGCGTGCCGCGGATGGGCTCGGCGCACAGGAACCGCTCCGCCAGCTCCTCGTGGTCACTGCTCACCAGTTCTTCACCCAGCTCCTCCAGCGCGTGCGAGAATGGGTAGTGCCCCACGTCGTGAAGCAGCGCCGCGTAGGGCGCCAGGCGGCAGTCCACCGGGTCCACGCTTTCCAGTTCGCCCCGGTCGCCCAGGAACGTCAGCGCCGTCCGGGCAAGGTGGTACACGCCCAGGGCGTGGTCGAAGCGCGTGTGCACGGCGCCGGGGTACACCAGGTACGCCAGGCCCAGTTGCCGGATGTGGCGCAGCCGCTGGAACTGGGGCGTGTCGATGATCCGGACCGCCGTGGCGTCCAGCCGGATGGTGTTCCAGAGCGGGTCGCGAACGACCTCGAACTCGCGCGTGGGATCGGTGCGGGAATGCATGAGGGGCGGGAGTGTACCGGCGGGCGGGGCGGGGTGTCAAGGCGCAGCGTTCCCGGCGCGCAAACCCGGCCACGTCGGGCTCGCGGGCCGAAATGAGCGGCATACATCATCCGCCACAGGTGGTACGCGAATGTCCACATGTGGCGCGAACGGAGTACACGTTTTGTGGAGGAAAACCCTTGCGTGGATTGGAGGATTGACTTAGCCTTGTGGCCTGCTCGCCTGTCCAGTTGCGGAGGGCGGGCCGTCCCGAACGCAGGAGGCGCTGATGCAGATTGGAACCGGAATCTACACGCCCGCAGAGGCGGCGTCTCTGCTCAACGAGCGCCCCGATACGGTGAACCGCTGGGCATGGGGGTACTCGCGCACCCGCAACGACCAGCACAAGGCTCATCCGCCGCTGATCAGGACGGAGCTGCCGCGGGTCGACGGCCAGAAGGCCATCACCTTCGTGGAACTCATCGAGCTGCTGTACATCCGCGCGTTCGAGCGTGCGGGCGTCTCCTGGAGCCAGATCAAGGAGGCGGCCCGGGTCGCGGCGCGGATGTTCTCGACCGACCACCCGTTCGCGCTGCGCCACCTGTACGTGGACCCGGGCAGCCTCTACGGGTCGCTGCGCGAGCAGGACGGTTCGGAATCGCTGGTCCAGCTGGTGGGCCACGGGCAGCACGCCATGCCGCAGCTGGTGAAGCCGTACCTGGAGCAGATCGAGTTCGACGTGAACGACGTCGCGCGGCGGTGGTGGCCCATGGGAAGGGCGGCGGGCATCGTGGTCGATCCCATGAAGGCCTTCGGGGCGCCCGTCGTGGAGGAGGTGGGGATCAGGGCGCGCTCGCTGGCCGCGGCCTACGACGCCGAGCTTCCGGCCTTTGGCGCGGGTGCCGTGAACCGCGTGGCGTGGACGTACGACATCGAACCCGAACACGTGCAGGCGGCTCTCCGGTTCCGCGAATGGCAGAGCCGCGCGGCCTGACGTTTCTCTTCGACGAGAACATGCCGCAGCGGCTCGCCACCGCCATGCGCACGCACATGGGGGAGCAGACCACCCACGTGTATGACGAGTTCGGGCGAGACGGCGTTGTGGATCCCGAGGTGCTGAGGTACGTGGGCGAGAACGGGTGGTTCCTGGTCAGCCGCGACCGCCGCATCCTGCGCCGCGCCCCGGAGCGCGCGCTGATCGAGCAGTTCGGGACCGGCGCCTTCTTCCTGAAGGACAGCCTTGACGATTTCTGCTCCATCGCGCGGGCGCTGATCCACAACTGGCCGGAGATCAAGCGCATCGCCCGCGGCCGGGACCGGCCGTTCGTCTTCCTGATTCGCGAGAGGGGTATCGTGCGCCTGGAGAACCGCCACATCCGGTGATTATCGGCTTGTCCGTGCCGCATCGAACCTGAATCGCGCTTCGGCACGCCAGGCGGGCTCTACTGGTGTTTACCCCCTCGCCCACGCTGTTTGTGGGAGAGGGTGGCACGCGTGTCAGCGCGGCCGGGTGAGGGCCCCACGGCCGCTGAGGCCTCTCACGTAGTTTGTTGAGGCTTCTCGCGGTTGCTGGAGCGAGCGCACCCGCTGCTGGAGAGCTGCCCGCCTCGGCTGTGGATGCCCTTCGACTGATGTGTGGCGGATCCCTCAGTCGCTGCCAAGCGTGGCACACGGGCGGGTCCGGAGGGGCCGCTCCGTCGGGATGACAGGCGCGCTTCGGTGGGTTGGCGTGGCATCGGGCGCTGGCGGTGGTTTTATCCGCTCGCGTCGAAGCGCGTGAGGGTCACGCGCTCCGCCTCCTCGAGCAGGCGTTTCACGATGCCCAGCGCCGCGCCGATGTCGGCGTCGGTGCGCTGCGCGATGTCGCGGCGAATCAGCGTGTCCACCTCGTCGCGCACGATCTCGAACTGGCGGCGCACCTCGCCGGGCTTCCATCCCAGCCGCCGCCGCTGGTCGCCGTGCCGCTCGCTGATCAGCCGCTGGATGTCGGAGCCGTCCTGCATCAGCTCCGGCTCGCCGCCGCCCTCGTCGAGCGTGATCAGCGACTTGCCGATGTCGAGCAGGAAGGTGGCCATGTGGTCCTCCAGCTGCGCCCGGTCCAGCCCGCGCGCCCCGGGAACATGCGGGTCGCCGCGCAGCCGCGTGCCGATGTCGCGCACCAGGCCGTCGGCGCTGGCGGCCAAAATGTGCCCCACGTCGGCCAGGCCCGGCACCTGCCCCGGGCGTGAGGGCCAGTCGTGCGCGGTGGACGCCGCTTCCGGGGCCGCGGCGTCGCGTGCCGCGGGAAGCCACAGGGTAAAGCACGAGCCCTGGCCCAGGGTGCTGCGCACCGTCAGGTCGCCTTCCATCAGCCGGGCGAAGCGGCGGCTGATGGTCAGTCCCAGTCCCGTGCCGCCGTGCTTGCGGGTGTGCCCCTCCTCGGCCTGCACGAAGGGCTGGAACACGGCCTTCAGCTTTTCGGGGGCGATGCCCATCCCCGTGTCTTCCACCCGCACGTACACCCACGGGCCCTCGCGGCCCACGTCGGCCTCTTCGCCGGCCTGGGCCGTGCAGCCGCAGGTGACGGAGACGCTTCCGCCGCTTTCCGTGAACTTCACCGCGTTGGACAGGAGGTTCACCAGGATCTGCCGCACGCGGTCTTCGTCGCCCACGTACTGCACGTCCGACGAAACGGTGCACTGGCTGGACAGGTGCAGCCCGCGGTCGGTGGCCTGCGGCGTGACCAGCGCGATGGCCTCGGCCACGGCGTACGACGCGCTGGTTCGCTCGTGCTCCACCTCCATCTGGCCCGCCTCGATCTTGGACAGGTCCAGCACGTCGTTCACCAGTCCCAGCAGGTGCTGCCCGCTCAGACGAACGCGCTCCAGCTTGCCCTTCTGGTCGTCCGTCAGCGGCCCGCCGATGCCCATCTCCAGCAGGTCGGTGTAGCCCAGGATGGCGTTGATGGGCGTGCGGATCTCGTGGCTCATGTTGGCCAGGAACTGGCTCTTGGCCCGGTTGGCGAAATCCGCCGCCGTTCGCGCCGTCTGCGCTTCGCCGTAGAGCAGGGTGTTCTCGATGGCGATGGAGGCCATCTGCGCCAACTGCAGCAGCACGGCCTCGTCCTGCGCGCTGAAGTCGCCCTCGTAGCGGTCGGAAAGCTGGATAAGTCCCAGGTTGCGCCCGTCGCGCGCCACCATTGGCGCGGCAAGCCATCCGCGCATTGGAGGATGCCGGCCCACCTCGGCGCCGAACGCCTTCCACGCGGGGTGCGATTCCAACTCGTCCTGCGTCATCCGCATCGACCGGTTGGCCTCGCCCACCAGGCGGTAGATGCCACTGCCATCGGGCTGCACGTCGTACTCGCGCCAGTCGGCGTAGCGGTCGGAGAGGGAGACGGCGTTGATGGCCTGGGACCAGGTGACGTCGGTGGACAGGCTCGCCACCGCCTGGTGCGCGCCCACCACGCGGCGCGCCTGCTCGGTAACCGTGCGCAGCATGTCGTGCACGGGCGCGGAGGTGTTGATGACCAGCGCGGCCTGGGCCAGCGCGTGGAGCTGGTCGGCGTAGCGCTGAAGCTCCTGCTCGGTGTGCTTGCGCTGGGTGACGTCGCGAAAGTAGACGGACAGCCCGTCGGCCGACGGGTAGGCGTGCACCTCGAACCACACGCCGAACATGGGCGCGAACTCCTCGAAGTGGGCCGGCTGCTGCGTCTCCATCGCGCGGCGGTACTCGTCCTCGAAGCGCGTTCCGCGGAACTGCGGGACGGCGTCCCAGAAGGGCACGCCCATCACCTCGTCGGGGTCGCGCTGCAGCACGGCGCGGATGATTTCGCGGGTGCCGCGGTTGATGTAGGTGAACCGCCAGTCGCGGTCCAGGTGGAAGAAGGCGTCGGTGATGCTTTCCAGGATGGCGTTCAGCCGCGCGCGCGCTTCCTGTTCCAGGGCCAGAAGACGGCTGCTGCGCTCTTCGGCCTCCTTGTAGTCGGTGGTGTCTTCGATGATGCCCACCACCCGGTACATCTCGCCGGTTTCCCGCCGCACGGGGTAGCCGCGCGCCCACACCCAGCGCACCTGCCCGTCGGGCCAGACGATGCGGTACTCCACGTCGTAGTGCCCCGTGCTCATCCCCGCCAGGGCCGTTTCCACCCGCTGGCGGTCCTCGGGGTGCACGGCTTCCAGGAACGAGCGGGGATCGCGGACCAGGCTCTCGCGCGAGCGGCGCCAGATTTCCTCGTATGCGGGGCTGATGTAGATGATGCGCGTGAACTCCGGATCGCTGATCCAGAACACCTCGCGGATCCCTTCGGCCAGTTGGCGGAAGCGCTGCTCGTTCTCGTGAAGGGACTCGCGGCACCGGACCGCATCGCCCGCCAGCTCCTCGGCCAGCAGCGCCAGCCCGGCCGCGGACGCGAGCGTGCGCAGGCTTTCTTCCTGTTCCGGCCTCGGCGCCGCGCCTACCAGGCTGAGCACGCCCAGGCGGCGGCTATCCACCTCCAGCGGCACCTGCCACGCCCCCGCCGCCTCGCTTCCGCACACGCGTGCGCCGACGGCCGGATGCCCGGCGCCCGAGGCCGCCAGCACCTGCACCCTGTCCGCGCCCGGGAAGGCGCGCGCGATGAACGCGCCCGCCGCGCCGGCCGCGGCGCGTGCCTGCTCCGCCACGCGGCGCAGCGTTTCTCCCGCGTGGAATGCGTGCGCCGCTCCCTGCTCGTCGTGCATCAAGTAGTCACGCCATGGCCCGGGGGAACGTTCACCACCGGCAGGCGGCGGATTCGCCGCGAGCGGGCCGGTGCCGGGTGCAATCCCGGTGCCCGGGCGGGGTGCGGTGGGTCCTCCGTGTCTCCCGAGGTGCAGTGGGGGGTAAATCCGTTGCTGGAACGCGGAAGCCCCGGCTCGGGCCGCTGTCGCGTCCCGCCCGGGGCTTCACCTGCACGCGAGCCGCGTCGGCGGCCCGGATCGTCTACCTGGAGCGTGCGTCCGCGCCGACAGTCATGCGGCCGGACGACCGGTCAGGGCCATTCGCGGGCCTTGAGCAGCACGCCGGCGATGATCAGCCAGAACAGGCCGTAGCCGCCGGCGAACGCGCTGGCCCCCCACGCGATCTCGCCGCGCAGGATGCCGTCGTACACGTCCGAAAGGGCCAGCTGCGGGGGAAGCAGCAGTCCCACCACGTCGCCGAGCACCCCCGGAAGCGGCTCCACTCCCGAGCTGACCAGCTGCAGCCACACGTAGTTGGCCAGGTACAGCACCAGCGCCACCCACGCATCGCCGCGCACGAGCAGCACCGACAGCACCGCAACCATCCCGCCGTACGCCACCGCCGCCAGCAGCGCCAGGTACAGCCCGATCCACCCGCCCTCGAACCCGCCCCACGCCACCATCTGCCCCACGACCAGGAAGACGGCGGCGGCAAGGATCGAGAAACCCAGTGCCAGCAGCCAGCGCAGCCCGTAGAACGACAGCGGCCGCGTGGGGTGCGAAAAGAACATGCGGTAGTACCCGGACCGCCGGTCGCCCGACACGAAGCCGCCCAGCAGGATGAGCATGGAGAGCGCGGCGTAGTTGGCCAGCGTGGCCGCGATTCCCAGGTAGCCCAGGTCCAGCGAGGGCTCCGCGCCGGGCACCTGGTCGTGGCGGTGGAAGCCGGGCTCCAGGGCAAAGAAGAGCAGCCCGGCCAGCGCCACCATCGCCAGGCGCGGCAGCATGCAGCGCAGCAGGATGGGGATCACGCGCGGCCTCCCTTCTTCCGCCCGCCGCCCGGGCCGCGGAACCGCTCGCGCAGCGACAGCCGCTCGGGCGTCACCGCGTGCACGACGCCGCCGCGGTCCAGCAGCAGCCGCAGCCGCGTGCTCAGGTCGCGCGCGCTTCCCGCCTCCACGCGGAACCCGTGCGCCTCACCGGACATGGGGAGCGCGCCGGGGAATGCGGAAGGAACCAGGTGCGCCGACTCGGTGTCGTGCACTTCCAGCCGCCACGCCGGAACGGGGCCGTGCCCCTGGGTGAGGTCGATCACCTCGCGCACGCGGCCGGCCTGCAGCACCACCACCTGGTCGGCGACGCGCTCCACCTCTTCCAGGTCGTGCGAGGCAAAGAGCAGCACGCGCTCCGGATCTGCCTCGCGCCACGCGGTGACGATCTCGCGCACCCGCGCCACCCACTCGGGGTCCAGCCCGTCCGTGGCCTCGTCCAGGATCATCACCTTGCGGTCTCCCAGCAGCGCCTGGGCCAGCGCCAGCCGCTGCAGGTTGCCCTTGGAAAGCGCGGCCACGCGGCGGCCCGCCAGCTCGGCCAGCCCCAGCCGCGCCATCTCGCGCTCGATGCGGGCCCGGGCTCCGTCCACCTCGCCCAGGGCGGCGAAGGCCTCCAGCGCGCGCCGCACCGTCCATGAGCGGGGGATCTCCACCCGGTCGGGGACGTACGCCACGCCGTGCCGCTCGGCGTAGTCGCGGGGGAGCATGCCGCAGATCTCCACCCCGCCGC
>NZ_DATBNB010000223.1 GCF_036554565.1 Longimicrobium sp.
AACATCCGGGCGCACTCCGGGCCTCAACTCACTCCGAAGCAAGCTTCACCTGCACGCGTGCGGCCCTGCCGGAGCGCACCTGTCATCCCGAGGAGCGGCCACGAGAGCCCTGCCCCTACACCCGCACTCCGCAGCGACCGAGGGATCCGCCACACACTCCCGGGCGCGCCACACGGTCCTCCTCACACGAGAATAAGCCAGTCTGCGAAGGCAGACTTCGTGTGTTTGTTGCAGCGAATTCATTCGCCCGGGCAGGGTCGCGGCCTCGTCTCCGTGGGCCCCGCACGCCGACGCACCGGCGCATCACGCGAAGTGTGTGGCGGATCCCTCAGTCGCTGCGGTCGATCGTGCTCGGGCAAGTAGGCCGTGGCCGCTCCATCGGGATGACATCCACCGCCAGGGGGTGCGATCCGATTTCAGAGGCCGGGAGAGGGGGATCGACGGCATCAGAACAGCGAGATCTGCTCGCCGATGGCCCTGGGGTCCACCGGCTTCTGGCCGAGGAGAGACTGCAGCTCGCGGGCGTTGGCGGGGCTGTGGCCGGCGAAGTGGTTGTTGAAGTACCCGAACACGCTCACGCCCCGGCCCGCGATGGTCTTCAGCACCTCGGCCCAGGAGCGGATTTCGCCCGAGCGGTCGAACTGCAGGTGCGAGTAGTCCACGATGTCGCGGTTGGGACCCATCCAGCGGATGTAGTGAAAGTCCGCCGTGGGCGCGGCGGCCAGCTCCGTCATCGTTTCGCGCGGAATCCACTTGCCATCGCTGAGCGCGAGCGCGGCCCCGTGCGACTCCAGCAGCGAAAGCAGCCGCGGGAGCACGGCATCGGCCATCCACCGGCTCTGGCGCACCTCCACCGCGAAACGCACGTCGCGCGGCAGCCGTCCGACGAACCGCTCCAGCGCCGCGAACTCGTCCGGCCCGAAGTCCGGCCCCATCTGCACCAGCACGGGCCCCAGCTTGGGCCCCAGCTCGCGGGCACGGTCCAGGAACTCGTCCGTGGCGGCATCCGCGTCCCGCAGCCGGCGCTCGTGCGTGATCTCCTGCGGCATCTTCAGCGCGAACAGGAAACCGTCGGGCGTGCGCTGCGCCCATCCGCGCACCGACTTGGCGGGGGGGATGGCGTAGAAGGTGGAATCGACCTCCACCGTGCTGAACGCCTGGGCGTAGGTGCGCAGGAACTCTACGGGCCGGGTGCCCTCGGGATAGAACGGCCCCACCCACGCCGTATAGTTCCAGCCCTGCGTGCCGATTCGAATGCTCACGGGCGAGCTACGGAAGCGGGGGAAAGTCGCCAGAGTGACGGAAGCAGCCACCGAGGGGATCAGTAGCGGGCGATCGACCAGCGGGCAAGTGCGTGAAACTCGCGCGCGGCATCCTCCGTACGGCTGATCCGTGACCGATGGAGCGCCGATATCAAGCAATGGAGTGTGTCAGATGAGCGACAAGAGCAGCTTCGAAACGTTCCTGAAGTGGGCCGTGGTGGTGATCGTGGCGATCGCGGCCCTGAAGGTGGTGATGGCCGTCCTCGGCATCGCGTGGGTCCTGGGCGCGTTCCTCCTGTTCCGGGTTCTGCCGCTGGTGCTGGTGGTGTGGGGCATCGTCAAGCTGGTGCAGTGGCTCAAGAGCGACCGCGGCTCGCCCGCCGGCACCTCGACCTACTGACCCAACCCTGATCGGCGCCGATCGCCCCCGCGGGAACGCTTCCCGCGGGGGCTTCGGTGCGTCCTGTGGATGCGCCGCCCCAGGCGGGGCACCGCTGCCCCGCGCCTGGCCTCGCGCACCCTCCGGCCACGTGTCGTATCTCCCTGCATCAGAACCACTTCCAGGCACGTACGCAGCCCTCTGAAACGAGGAACGGGGGTTGCCCCCGGACTGTCGCGTCGGCACGCAGGTGCCCCGCATCGGCTCTCCCCAGGAGGTCCCCCGGATGAAGGTGATCGCCCCTCGCCCGCTGCGCGACGACGGCACGCCCGCGCCGCTCTTCATTGCCACCGACACGGTGAACATCCGCAGCGGCCCCAATCCTGGCGACCGGAAGGTGGCCGGCAGCCCGCTCCCCACCGGCACCGTCGTGCATGCGCTGGCCGAGCAGGACGGCTGGACGCGGCTGATCGTGCCCGGCACACTCCGCGGCATCACGGGGGTTACGGGATGGGTGAACTCCATCTTCCTGCGGCCGGCCCCGCAGCTCGTTTCCACCGCTCAATCCGCGCAGCTCACCCGCTGAACTTCGCCGCCAGGCAGAACGTCAGGGCGCCCTCCACGGGGGGCGCCCTCGGCCGTTCATCCTCCAATTCCTCCCCGATTCCGCCACCGCCAGCCCAATTCGATCCGAGTGAGCCACAGGTGCGACGGGTTTTTGTCAACCGCTTGACGCCGTTCCACCCGTCCATTTCTTTAGGCGTGGCCGCGCGGCAGGCGCGCGGCCACGTCCCCTGGCTCCGGGTGGAACGATGGCTCCGAATACCCCATCCCCAGACACGCTTTCCGCCGCCGCCACCCCCGAGCAGGTGCTGCACGAGAGGTTCGGGCTGCCGGAGTTTCGCCCCGGGCAGCGGCGGGTGATCGACGCCCTGCTGGAACGGGGGGGCGCGCTCGCCGTCTTTCCCACCGGCGGCGGAAAGTCGCTGTGCTACCAGCTTCCCGCGCTGCTGCTGCCCGGCGTTACCGTGGTGGTGTCGCCGCTGATCGCGCTGATGAAGGACCAGATCGACTACCTGCGCGGCCGGGGGATCGAGGCGGCGCGGCTGGACAGCTCCCTCACGCGCGACGAGGCGGCATCGGTGGAGCGGGGGCTGCGGAACGGCACGCTGAAGCTCCTGTACGTGGCCCCGGAGCGCTTCAACAACGAGCGCTTCCTGGACCAGCTGGGACGCGCGCGCATCTCGCTCTTCGCCGTGGACGAGGCGCACTGCATCTCGCAGTGGGGCCACAACTTTCGCCCCGACTACCTGAAACTGGCCGAGACGGCGCGCGCCATCGGCGTGGAGCGCGTGCTGGCGCTCACCGCCACGGCCACGCCGGCGGTGGTGGACGACATCTGCACCACCTTCGGCATCGACCGCGACGCGGCGGTGGTCACCGGCTTCCATCGGCCCAACCTGTTCCTTTCCACCGTTCCCACCGAGGCGGCCCGGCGCGACGACGTGCTGGTGGACCGGGTGCGCGGGCGAGCGCCGGGGGCGGGCATCGTGTACGTGACGCTGCAGAAGACGGCCGAGCGGGTGGCCAAGGTGCTGGCGGACGCCGGAGTGCCGGCCATGGCCTACCACGCGGGGATGGAGGCGGACGATCGGACCCGCGTGCAGGAGTGGTGGAAGGGGTCCGACCGGGCGGTGGTGGTGGCGACGATCGCCTTCGGGATGGGGATCGACAAGGCCGACGTGCGCTACGTGTATCACTACAACCTGCCCAAGGGGATCGAAAGTTACAGCCAGGAGATCGGCCGGGCGGGGCGCGACGGCCTGCCCTCGACGGTGGAGATGCTGGGCAGCCGCGAAGACGTGTCGACGCTGGAGAACTTCGCCTTCGGCGACACGCCCGACCGCGATTCGCTGCGCGGGCTGCTGGCCGACGTGGCGGCGGCGGAGGGCACCTTCGACGTGGCGCCGCGCGCGCTGAGCCTGAAGCACGACATCCGCGAGCTGGTGCAGCGCACGGCGCTCACCTACCTGGAGCTGCTGGGGGTGCTTCGCCAGGGCACGCCGTTCTACGCCGGCTACAAGCTGAAGCCGCTGGTGCCCGTTCCCGAGATCGTGGGCCGCTTCTCGGGCGAGCGCGCGCAGTTCGTGGAGGGGATCTTCAAACGCGCCAAGTTCGGCCGCAGCTGGTACACGCTGGACCTGGAGGGCGCCGAGCCCGACCAGCGCAGCCGCATCGTGCGCGCGGTGGACTGGCTGGGCGAGCAGGGGCTGGCCGAGGTCACGGCGAGCGACCTGCGGCTGCGCTTCCACAAGCTCGTCGCCCGCCCCGACGTGGACGCCCTGACGGAGGCGCTGCTGGAGCGCTTCGTGGCGCGCGAGCAGTCGGAGGTGGAGCGGATCGCGCTGATGGGGGAGCTGGTGGAGCGCGACGGATGCCAGACCAACTTCGTGCTGGAGTACTTCGGCGAGGGCGGCCACGCGCCCTGCGGCCACTGCACCTGGTGCCAGACGGGGCGCGCGTCCGTCTTTCCGCCGCTTCCCCCGGCGCCGCCCGTCGAGCGGATGGTGGACGTGGCGGAGTTCCGCGCGCTGTGCGCGGCGCAGCCGGAGGCGCTGGCCACGCCGCGGCGCCGCGCGCGGTTTCTGTGCGGGCTCACCAGCCCCGCTCTCGGCGCGGCGCGCCTGGGCCGCAACCGCCTGTTCGGCGCGCTGGAGGAGCGGCGCTTTCCCGAGGTGCTGGCCTGGTGCGAATCGCACTTGTGAAAGGGCGGGGGTCACGCGGAGGCGCGGAGAACGCGGAGGAACAGAGGCCGGCTCCGTAGTTCTCCGCGACCTCCGCGCCTCCGCGTGAGGACCTTCAGTTCGGCGTGGGAGAGTCACCGAACGTGGGAATGGTGCACTCCTTGCCCGCGTCGCGGCGGGGATCCCAGGGAAAACGCGAACGCGAGGGCGGCGGATGGCCGAGGACAAGACACCCACACCCATGGCGCGCGGCCCCGTGCCCGCCGACGCCGTGGCGCGGCACCCGTCCGGCCCCATGGGCCAGGTGAGGCCCGAGCACCTGTACCGCGCCGTGCTGCTGGCTTTTCTCCTGGCGCTGCTGTACCGCTACTTCGACCCGCTCACCCGCGTGTTCCTGATGGCGTACGCGGCGGCCATCATCGCCATCGGCCTCAACGGGCTGCGGGCGCTGATCCCCGTGCAGCGCAAGTGGATGGCGGCGGGCGTGGGCGTGGTGGTCATCGGCGGCCTGGTGGCGCTGCTGGCGTGGGGAACGCCGCTGCTGGTGGGGCAGGTGAAGGACCTCGCCTCGCAGGGCCCCGCCATGGAGGAGCAGATCACCAAGTGGGAGGAATGGCTGCACACCCAGATGGGGATGCAGGTGAACATCCCCAGCCCCTCGCAGCTGTTCTCGGGCGGCGGGGGCGGAGGTGAGGGCGGCGCCGCGAAGGTGGTGGGGCAGGCGGCGAGCCTGCTGGAGATCCTCTTCGTGCCGCTGGTGCTGTTCTTCGGCGCCCTGTTCGCGCTCGCCAGCCCCAACGACCACCTGCTGACGCCCATGATGCGGGCCCTTCCCGAGGGGCTGCGCCTGGCCTGGTACCGCATCTTCCAGCTGCTGGGCGAGCGGATCATGGGGTGGCTGAAGGGCGTGGGGACGGCGATGATCGGCGTCGGCGCGCTGAGCGTGGTGGCGTTCTACCTGATCGGCGTGCCCAACGCGCTGCTGCTGGGGCTGCTGAACGGGCTGCTGGAGTTCATTCCCCTCGCCGGCCCCTGGATCGGCGGGCTGTCCGCGACGATGGTGGCCTTCCTGGTCGATCCGACGAAGGGGATGTGGACGGCCATCGCCGCGCTTGCCATCCAGCAGATCGAGGCCAACATCATCACGCCGTGGGCCATGGCGCACAACGCCGAGATCCACCCGTTCGTCACCCTCTTCGCCCTGGTGCTGTTCGGCAGCGTGTTCGGATTTCTGGGCGTGCTGCTGGCGCTGCCGCTGGTGCTGCTGGTGTGGACGCTGGTGCAGGTGCTGTGGGTGGAGCGCGCCATCGACACCGACCGCGAGCGCATTCAGCCGGTGGTTCCCGAGTAGCGGCGCGTCGCGCCCTGATCGTTCACCTCAGCGAGACGATCCCATGACCGAGCCCGGCCCCCCGGCCGCCGGCACCAAGCTGCGCATCATCCGCATGGCCTTCCTGGCCGGCGTGGTAACCTTTGGCGCCATGGTCATGTTCCTGGTGGGCCGCGACGGGCCGCGCGCCCCCGAACGGGCGGCTACCATGCAGGTGATGAACATCATCTTTCTCGTCGCGGCCGCGGCGGGAATCGTGTGGATGCAGCGCAAGCACGCCACCGAGCAGGACCCGTCGCAGCGGACTACGTGGAACATCTGCGCGTGGGCCTTCGGCGAGGTGACGGCGCTGACCGGCGCCGTGCACTACCTGCTGGTGGGCAGCCCCATCCCGTACCTGGTGGGGCTGGGGATGATGCTGGCCGCCTTCGCCCTGGTGCCCATCCGCGACTAGCGCCGCGTGTCACGATCGGCCGCGGGGCGGCGTTGACGGGCAGGGCGCCCCGCGAGGTGAGGGCGCGGTCGCAACCCTGTCCCGGAAAGATCGAAAGATGCGCATCCTTCGTCTGCTTGCCTGCACATCTCTGCTCGCCACAGCCGCGTGCCCCGGGATCGTGGGGCTCACGGAGCGCTGGGAGCGGCAGCCCGCGTACCTGGTGGATGACCAGGAGGCGCGGGTGGTGGTACCCGCCCAGGTGAACGCCGGAGCCAGCTTCCAGGTAGACATCACGACTTATGGGGGCGGCTGCGAGCGCCAGGGCGAAACCGAGGTGTCGGTTTCGCAGCAGGCCCGGACGGCTGACCTGAGGCCCTACGATGAGACGAACGTGGCGGCCGAGGTGTGCACCGAAGAGCTGAAGATGTTCTCGCACATGGCGACCGTGCGCTTCGACCAGCCCGGAACGGCGGTGGTCCGCGTGCACGGCGTGCGCCTGCAGGACAAGGCCCCGGTCACGGTGACGCGCACCGTTCAGGTGGTGGCGGCCGGCTCGTGAGCGGCGCGCCCACGTCCGATCCCACCGCGCGCTTCTCCGATCGCGTCGCCGACTACGTCCGCTATCGCCCGGGTTATCCCGACGAGGTGATCCGGGTGCTTCGCGAAGAGACGGGGCTGGCGCCGGTGCACGTGGTGGCGGACGTGGGATCGGGGACGGGAATCTCATCCAAAATCTTCCTGGACCACGGCAACCGGGTGTTCGCCGTGGAGCCCAACCCCGACATGCGCGCCGCCGCCGAGGCGATGCTGGGCGGCGACCCGCGCTTCCACAGCGTGGCGGGAACGGCGGAAGCGTCCACACTTCCTGACGCCGCGGTGGACTATGCCGTGGCAGGCCAGGCATTCCACTGGTTCGATGCGCCCCGCGCGCGCGACGAGTTCCGGCGCATCGTGCGGCCGGGCGGATGGGCGGTGCTGCTGTGGAACGCGCGGCGGACGGACACCTCTCCGTTCCTGCGCGCATACGAGGCGCTGCTGCACGAGCACGGGACGGACTACACGTCGGTGAATCACGAGAACATCACCGACGACACGCTGCGCGCGTTCTTTGGCGGCTCGTACACGCTGCGCACCGCGTACAACGAGCAGGTGTTTGACTACGCGGGGCTGAAGGGACGGCTGCTCTCGTCGTCGTACGCGCCAAACGAGGGCCAGCCCGGCCACACGCCGATGCTGCGCGCGATGGAGCGGATCTTCGGCGAGCACCAGGTGGACGGCCGCGTGGTCTTAGAATACGACACGAAGATCTACTTCGCCCCGGTGCATCCCGGCTGAAGGCGCCCCCGCGCCGGGCGAAGCATCTAGCCTGGGGCACTTTCACGCTCGGCGCGGCAGCGGGCACCCGTGCAGAGGCCGCAACGTCGGCACGGTTCGAAACGGGCCGGCGCACGCCTCGG
>NZ_DATBNB010000224.1 GCF_036554565.1 Longimicrobium sp.
CCACGGCCACCGTGTCGCCCGGGCGGGTGAGCGCGCGCAGAGCCAGGTGGATGGCTTCGGCCGCGCCGCAGGTGATCACCACGTCGTCCGCGGTGCGGGCGCACCCCGCTTCCAGCGCGCGCCGCGCCACCTGCTGGCGGAGCGCCTCCACGCCGGAGGGGGCCAGCTCGGCGGCGCGGTGCCCCGCCTGCCGCCGGGCGACCCGGCCCAGGCAGCGCGACAACTCGGCGGTGGGAAGGAGGTCGGGTTCCGGCAGCGCCGTGCCCAGGGGCACCAGCGCCGGGTTGGCAACCATCTCCAGCACGCGCATGATGAGGTCACCCGTGGTGACCTCGCCCGGGTCGGCCAGGGTTTCCGCGCCGCGTGCCTCGATGAGGTTGGGCCGCGAGGGGGGCAGCACGTAGAAGCCGGACTGCGGGCGGGCGCGGATCACGCGGCGCGTCTCCAGCAGCCGGTACGCCTGCACCACCGTAGGCAGGCTCACGCCACGTTGGACGCTCATCCGGCGGACGGAGGGTAGCCGCTCACCGGGCCCCAGGGTCCCGGCGCGGACCAGGGACTCGATGTCGGCAGCGAGGCGCGCGTAGGCGTATCGCTCGTCGGCTTGCTGGATCAGTGCCATGGGGAGGGTGCCTCGGAAGAAAAACTGTACAGGTGCAAAGATATCCAGATCTGTAGCTGTTGTGCTACGGGGCGTTCGCGTAGAATCGTGGCAGGAACGTTTGTCTCGCCGCTTGGACCCGGCTCGCCACGTACGACCCCGAGCCGGAACGGACCTTGGAGCGGTTCCACCGCGGCACGCCCGAGCCGCTGGCGGGTGAAGGCGCAACTCTCACCATCCAGGAAGTCTTTGGATATCCGAGCCCCGATCCCGGAGCCTGCATGAATCGCGCGTTCATTCCCTGCCTCGCTCTTCTTCTCTCCCCGGTGAGCGGATGTGGCACATCGCGCCCCCCGGTAGTGGAATGCGGAAGGCCGGGCCCCGCGGCGACCCGACCCGAGCCGGCCCCCGTGACGCTGCGCCTTGACTTCGCGGGGGCTGAGGCGATCGTGCGCGCGCTGGCACAGGACTCCCTCTCCAACGCCGATGTGGACGCCCTGCTTCGCGTTCACGGCGTGCGAGCGATGGTCGACAACGTGACCCGTTACGTTCCCGGGAACGGCATTCCCGAGTTCCGCTCCGAGGTCCGCCACTTCGCACGGAGAAAGCGAGCCGGAGACCACGAGATCTTCCAGCTCCACGTCGCCTGGCGGGAGCGCTCGCGAGTGCGGGAGTTGATCGGTGCCGTGCGAGCGCAGGAGAGCGGGATCGTCCGCGAGACGCTCTCGGAGCTGGAGCCGTATCGACCGGATACCGGTCCCCTGTCGATCGAGGTCTATTTCACGGCCGGCGGGGTGTCCGACGGCTTCCTCTTCGACCATCAGACGCCGCCCGCGTTCTACGCCAACCTTGCCCGAGCCGGCGGCGACCTGAAGGCCGTCGTGGGGAATCTGGCGCACGAGTCCTACCACGTCATGCAGAAGGCCGCCCAGCGTCGCGCGGGACTGCATGCCGTCGCCGACTCCACCGATGCCCTGCCGGAAGCGGAGCGGCTGCTTGCCCACACGCTTTCGGAAGGGGTGGCGAACTACGTCGTCGA
>NZ_DATBNB010000225.1 GCF_036554565.1 Longimicrobium sp.
GTGCAGCTGGGCAGCCCCGAGACCACCACGGCGGCGTTCGAGCGGGCGCTCGGGCACGCCAACCAGGGGCTGGCGGCCATCACCGGGACCACGGCCGACGACATCCGGGTAAGGTCGGCGCTGCAGGTGACGCGCGGCCGCATCCTGATGAACCTGAACCGCCCCGCCGATGCCGCGGCCGCGGTGGCGGGGGTGCTGACCACCTTCACGTACCGGACGCTGCACTCGGCGGCCACCGAAAGGAACTACATCTGGCTCCGCAACCTGCAGGAGCGCCGGTACAGCGTGGGGAACAACGAGGGGGGCAACGGCCTGAACTTCGCGACCGCGGGCGACCCGCGCCTTCCGGTCACGGCGTCGGGTGTCCGCGACGACCAGGGCACGCCGATGAACAGGCAGGGGCTGTGGACGGCGCAGGAGACCCCGGTGATCATCGTGGGGGGTGTCGAGGCGCGGCTGATCGAGGCCGAGGCGCAGCTTCGCGCGGGGGGGGCGACGGCGGCGCTGGCCACGTTGAACGCCACGCGGCGGGCGTTCTTCACGACGGCCCAGCTTCCCGACCTTGCCCCCGCGGGTACGGACGCGGGCCGGGTAGACCAGCTCTTCCGCGAGCGGGCGTTCTGGCTCTTCGGCCGCGGCCACCGCACCGGCGACCTGCGCCGCCTGATCCGCCAGTACGGGCGGCCGGCGAACACCGTGTTCCCCACGGGCGCCTGGCACAAGAATGGTTCCCAGTACGGCACCGACGTGACCATGCCGAACCCGTCGGCCGAGCTGAACAACCCGAACGTGCAGCAGCTCTGCATCGACCGGAACGCCTGAGCCAGCGGGGTTCCACGGAAAGCTCCGGCCCCTCGCGGGGGGCCGGAGCTTTTTCATGCCCGCATCAAAGCTGTCTGCGAGGCGCGTCCGGCGTTGCACCATTTTGCAGAATGATGCATAATGGGCCACCCGCGCTTTACTTCCGCATCCACCTGGCGGTGCCGTTTGCCCGCTTTCCTGGTCATCGATGCCGCGCCCGAGACGCTCGCGGCCGCCCGTGAGGCGGCCGGGGGGCGCGTAGACGTGCGCGCCGCCGCATCGCTGGGCGAGGGGCTGGAGATGCTGCGCGCCCGGAAGTGGGACGCCGTGCTGCTTTCGCTGGACTTCGAGGCGGCGGACCTGGCGCTGGTTTCCCGGCTGGCGGAATCGGGGGTGCAGCCGAACTCCGTGGTGCTCACCTCGTCGCGGCCCACCATGCAGGCGATGGTGGAATCGTCGCGCCTGGGGGTGCTGGGGCTGATCGCCGCCCCCGTGAACGCCGACGAGCTCGCGGCGCTGCTGCGCGAGGTGTTCGCGGGCGAGGACGTCGTTTCGCTTCCCCCCGCGGATGCTCCCGCCGACGATGAGGAGACGGCCATCGGCGCCAGCCCGCCCATGCTGGAGGTGTTCCGCATGGTGGGCCGGGTGGCGGGGAGCGCCGCCACGGTACTGGTGCTGGGGCAGAGCGGAACGGGCAAGGAGCTGGTGGCGCGCGCCATCCACCGCAACAGCCCCCGCTCGCCGGGGCCGTTCGTGGCCATCAACTGCGCGGCCATCCCCGAAAACCTGCTGGAATCGGAGCTGTTCGGCCACGAGAAGGGCGCCTTTACCGGCGCCATCGCCCGCAAGGTGGGCCGCTTCGAGCGGGCGCACGGCGGTACGCTCTTCCTGGACGAGATCGGCGACATGTCGCTGCCGCTGCAGAGCAAGATCCTGCGGGCCCTCCAGGAGCGGGAGATCGAGCGGGTAGGCGGCGAAGGGCGGATTCCCGTGGACGTTCGCGTGGTGGCGGCCACGCACCGCGACCTGCGCTCGGCCATCGCGGACGGGGCGTTTCGCGAGGACCTGTACTTTCGCCTGGCCGTGGTGACGCTGAACCTTCCCCGGCTGGCGGACCGCGGCACCGACCTGGACCTGCTGATCCGCTTCTTCGTCGCCCGCTACGCCGTGCGCTACGGGCGCCCCCTGCGCGGCGTCAGCCGCACGGTGATGGACCTGCTGCATCGCCATCCCTGGCCCGGCAACGTGCGCGAGCTGAAGAACGTGCTGGAGCGGGCCGTGCTCCTGGCCCGGGGCCCGGTCCTGCTTCCCGAGCACCTTCCCCTGGACCAGCTTCGCAGCCACACCGGCGATCCAGCCGCGGAGAACGCGTCCCCCCTCCCGGGCTACGCGCCCGAGATGTCGATGGCCCAGGTGGAGGCGCTGCACATTCGCGAGGTGCTGCGCCTGGTGCGCGGCCACCTGGGGCGCGCCTCGGAGGTGCTCGGCTTTCACCGCAACACGCTCACGCGCAAGATCCGGGAATACGAGCTGGAGGATGCCGTCCGGGCGTGACCTCGTGGGATGCGGAACGAGGACCCCGCTTTTTGGTGGGGCCTGCCCCTTTTTTGTGCAGACCGGTAGTCGACGGTTTGGCGCAGGCGCGCGCAAGTTGAGCAATGACGCGGACTTGCACGCTTTCGCGCCCGGGCACGGCCCGTGCAAACACAGGCACCATCTCCGATCCGCATATCCACCGACAGGAGCCCATCCGTGACCGCTCGCCGCACGCTCGCCCTTGCCGCCGCCCTCTTCGCGCTGGCCGGGTGCTCTGATTCTTCTCAGCCCATGCTGTCGACCCCGGCGCCCGCCGCCGAGTCGCTTACCGGAACCGTCAGCGTCAACGGCCTGCTGCAGTTCGCGGGTACGCCCAGCCTGGTGGGCACGCGCCACGCCGAGAAGCGGATCATCGCGGCCCAGGGCGGCTTCGTGGAGCTGAACGGCTTCCGCGTCGACATTCCCGCGGGCGCGCTGCCGGCAGACACCACGGTGACCATCGACCTGCCCGCCGACGAGCTGCTGGCCAAGCGCCTGGTGGCCGAGTTCGGGCCCCACGGCGTGCAGTTCAACACCCCCGTCACGCTGACCTTTCCGCTCGGCGGCGTGCTGTGGAACGGCAACCCCGTCGAGGTGGCGCGCTGGGAGAACGGCGCATGGACCTCGCTGGGCGGGAGCGTGAACGCCCTGGGCACCGCGCTGTCGGGAACCACCCCGCGCTTCAGCACCTACGGGGGCAAGTACGTGCTGGCGGGCGGCTGAGCTGACGCCCTTTCGACCGCTCCAGCAGTCCTCATGAGCAAGCAGTCTCCGCCCCACCTGCTGGTGGAGCGCGCGCTCGCGCTCGTTCCCGACTACGAGGATTTCCTCCCCCTGAGCGACGCGCTGATCGTCGCATCGCGGGTGGACGCCGACAAGGTCTGGGCGCGCTCGGGCGGGTACGCCACCGTAGGCAAGCGCGTGGTCGACACCGACCGCGTGGAAAAGCTCATGCAGGTGGTCCTGGAAAAGAACCAGGAGCGCCTGCGTGAGCTTTTCGGGCTGGTGCTCGATGCGGTGCGCGAGCAGCAGGCGGGGAACCCCGCGGCCGCCGCCGGCCTGCTCATCCGCGCCGGCGAACTGGAAGAAGCCGAGGGGCGGCTGGACAAGGCCGACCGCGTGTACCGGCAGGCGCTGGACATCGCGCGCGACCTGCGGGCGAAGGACACGCACGCGCTGGCGCTGCGCCGGCTGGGCCGCACCGCGCGGACCGCCGGGCGGCTGGACGAGGCGCGCACCTGGTACGAGCAGAGCTATCACCTGGCGCTGGACGGGATGGATGCCGTGGGCCAGGTGATCGCCTGCCAAGGGCTGGGCAACGTCTGCGACGACCGCGGGGAGCGCGACCGCGCGCGGCAGTGGTGGGAGGCGGGGCTGGAGATGGCCGCCGGGCTGAACGCGCCGGAGCTGGAGTGGCCCCTGTTCGCCAACCTGTCCGTGCTCGCCATGCTGCAGGGCAACCTCCCCGAGGCCGAGCGGCTGCTGGGGCGGGCCCGCGAGCGGATGGAGGCGGGCGACGTTCCCGGCGGGCACATCTACTGGCTGAACAACCGGGGCCTCCTGCTGCTGGAGTACGGAGACGCGGCGGGGGCCGAGACCATCTTCCGCGAGGCGCTGGCCGAGGCCGAGGGAAGCTGGAAATTGACCATGCGGGTGAACCTGGGCGAGTCGCTGCTGCGGCAGGGCCGGCTGCTGGAGGCCGAGGACGAGGCCCGCCGCGCGGAGGAGATCGCCATCGTCCAGCGGCTCATCACCGACCTGGTGGACGTGTACTCGCTGCTGGGCTCCATCGCCCGCGAGCGGTGCGACGACGAGGGATTCGTCTTCTACGAGCAGGCGCTGCGCGTGTGCCACGAACGCGGCCTGCCGCGCAAGACCGAGGCGGCCATCCTTCACGGCAACGGACGCTTTCACCTGGCCTGCGCCCGCGACGAGGAAGGGCGCGCGTACCTGGAAGCCGCGCGCGAGATCTACCGCGAGCTGGGCTTTGCGCAGGAGCTGGCGCGGGTGGAGGCCGACATGGCGCGCCTGGTGCCCGAGCCGGTCTGATCAGCGGCGTCGGGCAGGGGAAAAGCAAAGGGGAGCCGCGGGCGCGGCTCCCCTTCGTGCGTCTGCGTTCCGTTGGCCCCGGCTTCGCTCAGCGGGGGTCCTGGACAGCGCGCTCTACGTCGCGGAGCAGTTCCTTCGCGCGCTTGCCGGAGCGCGCCACCATCTGTTCGCGCCGGCCTGCCGCGTCGGTGATGGTGATCGTGATCACATCCCGGTGCACCCGGTGACGCGAGGCGCGCGTCTCCCAGGCCACGACCGCCACGGTGAGGAGTCCCGCGGCGATGCTTCCGTACCCGACTACGTCATCGATCAGCATTCTGTACCTCCGCGTGAGCAAGATAAACGCAGCCAGCGCCTACAAGGATCGTTCCGGCTAAGGCCTGGAGCGAGGTCGTGAAGATGGCCGCGGGATCGGGGTCGGCGGTGGCCTTGATCGCGGCGAAGTAGAACGACGTCGCCAGGATGAGGATCATGCAGACCCCGCCCGCGACCAACCGGGCCACCGGGTGCTCGCGGCCG
>NZ_DATBNB010000226.1 GCF_036554565.1 Longimicrobium sp.
GAGTAGGAGCGGGAGCGCGCTGGAAGAGGTGCGTGATCACGGGCAGCCACGCGGCCACTGCCCCGGCGGCGAGAAGCGCCAGCGACCGGTTCCGATAGTCCGCCGTATAGATTTCCGTGGGGAGTTCACCCATCGCGATCCAGATGCCGAGCATCGGCACAACCGACGCGAGGCACGCGTGCTTGAGGGCGAAACGCAGGCTCGAATAGCGCCGCTTGTCCGCGTAGTACGCCAGCAGGATCAGGTGCAGGAGCGCCAAGGGCGGAACGAACAGGTGTGAGATCACGAGCGTCCCGAAGCCCGGATAGGCCGTAGCGGACGCCATCGATGGCGTCGCCGCGATGGCGAGGATGCAGAAGAGCAGTGTTGTGCGCATGGAGGTGATGACGGGCGGAACTTGATAGGGACGTGGCGTGCAGGGGGAGGCGTCGACGTCCGGGGAAGGGCCGGCGCGGACGGGTGAGGCAAACGAGCCGGCCCCGATGCACGGAGCCGGCCCCACTCGCATCATCGACGGCCTGCCCTTACTCGCGCGGAGGGTCGCCCGGCTGGTAGGGAAGCTGGTTCATCAGGTAGCGCACCACTCCGTCCACCTTGGAGGTGCGCAGCCGGTCCGTCCGCGCGCCGACGATCGTGGTGTTTCCGTGGCGGTGCACTTCGACCACGACGGTGCCTTCGCCGCCCGAGTAGGTGCGCTCATGGTGCCCGTCGCGGCTCATGGCAAGCTCGCCGCGCGTGGTGAGGATCTCGTCGGTGCGCGCCCAGATGTCGCTGAGCGTCAGCACGGTGGTGCGCTCGTAGTCCGCCATCGTCCAAACCTTCGGTAAGGGGGCCGCCGTGCCCCGCCAGTCACTGTTCCAGGATCGCCGCCTGCAGCTCGGTAAACGGCCGCGCGCCCACGATCCAGCGCGCCTCGTCACCGGTGCCGGCCACCAGCGTGGGCGTCTGATCGACCCCCACGCCCCGCGCCGCCTCCAGCTCCGCGTCGATGCGCGAAGCCGCGCCGCCCACGTCCAGCACCACGTGCATCTCCGTGGCGTCCAGCCCGATCCCCGCGCCCAGCTCCGTCAGCACGTCGATGCGGCTGATGTCGCGCCCCTCACTGAAGTAGGCGGCGAACAGGGCCTCGCGCATCCGCGCGCCCACGCCGTTGCGCGCCGCGAACGCCGCCGCCTCGTGCGCCTTGCGCGTCCGCACGGCCAGCGGGGGCACCGACAGCGGCAGGCCCAGCTCGTCTGCCAAGGGCCGCAGCGCATCCATCCACTCGCCGTTCACCTCCGGCAGCGGCCCGGGCGCGGGATACAGCTCGAAGGCCATCCAGGTGGGCTGCACCAAGCCCTCGCGCTGCATGCGCCGCACCGCCGCCTCCGCCACGTACGAGAAGGGGCAGGCGAAGTCCGAAAACACCACCAGCGGAACGGCCGCCATGCTCCAACCACTGCCCTGGGAACGCGCTCGGGAGGGCGCCAATCTGCCCCGCGTTCCTGCGCGCCGCAAGCCCGCCTCAGCCTGCACGGGCGAATGAATTCGCTGCAACCACCACACGAAGTCTTCCTTCGCAGACTGGCTTGCCCTGGTGTGGGTCAAGGACCGGCGCGCGCCCGGTCTTCCTGCCGAGTGCTGCCTCCGGCGCAATCTGTCATCCAGAGGCCCGGGCGCACTGAACCGGCCCGCAGTGCATGCCATGCAGGGCCGTGGGATCTTGCCGCAGATGCCTCTTGCCTGGGGCGCGGCAGCGGCACGGACCTCCGGGCCTCGGCCCTGATCCTCGCCTGGGAACGCCCCACGCCTCCCCAGGCGAATGAATTCGCTGCAACGACCACACGAAGTCTGCCTTCGCAGACTGGCTTGTCCGGGTGTGGGTCGAAGCCCGGTGCGCGCCCGGACCTCTGTCCTCCCGCCGAGTGCTGCCTCCGGCGCAATCTGTCATCCAGAGGCCCGGGCGCACTGAACCGGCCCGCAGTGCATACCATGCAGGGCCGTGGGATCTTGCCGCGGATGCCTCTTGGCTAGGGCGCGGCAGCGGCACGGACCTTCAGGCCTCGGCCCTGATCCTCGCCTGGGAACGCCCCAAGCCTGCCGGGGCGAATGAATTCGCTGCAACGACCACACGAAGTCTGCCTTCGCAGACTGGCTTGTTCTTGTGTGGCGAGGACTTTGTGGCGCGACCGAGTTTTCCAGCCGGGCTCTCGTGTGGACGCAGGTCCGGTGCACGGCCTTGAGTGTGTGGCGGATCCCTCAGTCGCTGCAAAGCATGAACCGACCGCAAGTTACGCTTGGCCGCTCCTTCGGGATGACATCGCGCCTCGGCAGGTGCGACGTGCGTGCA
>NZ_DATBNB010000227.1 GCF_036554565.1 Longimicrobium sp.
GCGTTCCGGACGATGGAGGCGGCGCTTACCGCCGAGGTCGCCGACCAACCGAACCTCGTCCTGGCGCCCGGCGGCGGATGGATACTGCGCCCCGAACAGCTGGACCCGCTGGGCGCCACCACGCTCTCCGTATGGCTTCGCGTATCCGTCGACGAAACCGTGCGCCGCCTGCGCGCCGACACCATCGACCGGCCGTTCCGCGAGCACCCGGACCCGCGCGGGATGATCGCGTCCATGCTGGCGGAACGCGAGCCGCTGTACCGCCTGGCCGACGTTTCCATCCCCGCCGAGGGCCGCTCGCCCGAGGACATCGCCTTCGAGATCGAGACCATCATCCGCACCCGGCGCGAGGTGAGGCTACGGTAACGAGGGCACCTGCGTTCGGGACGGAACGGCGGCACGGCGGGGCCTCCGCTGCGGCGTGCTCGGCGAAGTGTGTGGCGGATCCCTCGGTCGCTGCGGTCCACGGCATACGGGCGAGTTCGGCGGGGACGCTCCGTCGGGATGACAACGCCGGCGCGTGTGCGACTCAACAGTCGTGACCGTAGTTACCGCTGTTCCAACGGAGCTCCTCGTGGTATTTTCGGACCTCGAAAGCACCTCCGCGGCCCGCCGCGCTGACCGTTTCCTGATCCTGATCCGATGAGCAATACAGATACGTCGCGGTTCATCTACGTGATGAAGGAACTGCGCAAGGTGGTTCCGCCCAACCGCGAGATCCTCAAGGGCATCTGGCTGTCGTTCTACCCCGGCGCCAAGATCGGTGTGGTGGGCGCCAACGGCAGCGGCAAGAGCTCGCTGCTGCGCATCATGGCCGGCGTCGACAAGGACTTCAACGGCGAGGCGTGGGCGGCCGAGGGCACGCGCATCGGCTACCTGGCACAGGAGCCGGAGCTGGACCCGGCGCTGGACGTGCGCGGCAACGTCGAAGAGGCCGTGCGGGCGCAGCGCGAGGTGCTGCGCCGCTTCGAGGAAGTGAACATGAGCTTCGGCGAGCCGGACGCCGACTTCGACAAGCTGCTCGAAGAACAGGCGCGGCTGCAGGATCAGATCGATGCGGCCAACCTGTGGGAGCTGGACCGCAAGATCGAGATCGCCATGGAGGCCCTGCGCCTGCCGCCCCCCGACGCGCGGGTGGAGAACCTGTCCGGCGGAGAGAAGCGCCGCGTGGCGCTGTGCAAGGTGCTGCTGGAAGAGCCCGACATGCTGTTGCTCGACGAGCCCACCAACCACCTGGACGCCGAGTCGGTGGCCTGGCTGGAGCACCACCTGGCCGCGTTCACGGGCACCATCGTCGCCATCACCCACGACCGCTACTTCCTGGACAACGTGGCGGAGTGGATCCTGGAGCTCGACCGCGGCGAGGGCATTCCCTGGAAGGGCAACTACACCAGCTGGCTCGAGCAGAAGCAGGAGCGCCTGCGGAAGGAAGAAAAGCAGTCGTCCGCGCGCCAGCGCACACTGGACCGCGAGCTGGAGTGGGTGCGCATGGCCCCACGCGCGCGGCAGGCCAAGAGCAAGGCCCGCCTGACCAGCTACGAAGAGCTGCTGAACGCCGACCAGAAGGAACGCGCCTCCACGGCCGAGATCATCATCCCCGCCGGGCCGCGCCTGGGT
Source organism: Longimicrobium sp. (assembly GCF_036554565.1). Taxonomy (NCBI): domain Bacteria; kingdom Pseudomonadati; phylum Gemmatimonadota; class Longimicrobiia; order Longimicrobiales; family Longimicrobiaceae; genus Longimicrobium; species Longimicrobium sp. The sequence continues at coordinate 1,618 of NZ_DATBNB010000227.1, forward strand.
GACGAGGTGGTGGTGTCGGACGGGGTGGCCAAGGGCTACGGCGACAAGCTGCTGGTGGAAGACCTGAACTTCCGCCTGCCGCGCGGCGGCATCGTGGGCGTCATCGGGCCCAACGGCGCGGGCAAGACCACGCTGTTCCGCATGATCACGGGGCAGGAGCAGCCCGACGCGGGCGCGCTGAAGGTGGGGTCCACCGTCAAGCTGTCGTACGTGGACCAGAGCCGCGACGCGCTGAACGGCGAGAACACGGTGTGGCAGGAGATTTCGGGCGGGCAGGAAACGCTGGAGCTCGGCAAGCTGAAGATGAACTCGCGCGCGTACTGCGGATGGTTCAACTTCAAGGGAAGCGATCAGCAGAAGCTGGTGAAGCACCTGTCGGGCGGCGAGCGCAACCGCCTGCACATGGCCAAGCTGCTGAAGGAAGGCGGCAACCTGATCCTGCTCGACGAGCCCAGCAACGACCTGGACGTCGACACGCTGCGCGCGCTCGAAGACGCCCTGCTGAACTTTGCCGGGTGCGCGGTGGTCATCAGCCACGACCGCTGGTTCCTGGACCGCATCGCCACGCACATCCTGGCGTTCGAGGGCGAAAGCCGCGTCGTCTTCTTCGAAGGCAACTACCAGGAATACGAAGCCGACAAGAAGCGCCGCCTGGGCGCCGACGCCGACATCCCGCACCGCATCAAGTACAAGCGCCTCGTGCGGGCGTGAACGGAGCCGAATGCGCCGGGTGCAGAATGTCGTGTGCTGAGCCTCGGCGCGTTCCATAACCCGAATCCGGGAGCATGACGTGGATCCCCGCGCGGTGGATGCTACCTATCGTACGTTTCCTCCATTCTCTGAGTGGGCGAAAGCGTCGATCGACCATGTGCGCTGGGATCGCTACTCCGCAATTGTTGCGGAGCGCGGGCGAGTCTCTCCTGATGAACTCGCTCGTGCGCGAGAGGTTGTGAAACGTGCAGCCGCAGTAGATACCGGCGCAATCGAAGGGCTGTATGACGTAGATCGAGGGTTTACCTTCACCGTGGCTACTCAAGCTGCTGTGTGGGAGGCTGCAATGGACTCCAAGGGCCAGCAGGTGCGGGCCTTGTTCGAGTCGCAACTCCGTGCCTACGACTACGTCCTCGATGTTGCGACGAACCGCGCTCCCATCTCGGAAACGTGGATCCGCACACTACATCAGGAACTTTGTGCAGCTCAGCAGACCTATTCGGTAATGACCGAAGTAGGGCCTCAGACGCACCAACTCCCGACAGGCGAGTACAAGCACCTTTCCAACCACGTTCGGCTCGCGGGCGGAGGCACCCACGCCTACGCGCCTGTAGACCTGGTGCCTGCGGAGATGCATCGGTTCTGTGAAGTTCTTCGAAGCGAAGAGTTCCTTGAGGCGCACCCCGTTCTACAGGCATCATACGCCCATTATGCTTTTGTAGTCATACATCCATTCGCTGATGGCAATGGCCGCGTGGCACGTGCTCTCGCCTCAATTTTCACCTACCGCGCGCACTCCATTCCATTGATGATTCTGGTCGAGAACCGAAAGGAATACCTGGACTCGCTTGCGGCGGCGGATCGAGGGGATTACCAGCGCTTCACCGATTTCACGATGGAGCGAGCGCTGGATTCGATCCTGTTGGTCAACGAGAGCCTCGGTGCTGCACTGAGCCCGCAGCCGGCGGAGGCACTTGGAGAATTGCAGGCCCTCTTCACCACGCGGGGGGGATACACGCAGGAAGACGTTGAGAAAGCGGGGCGGGAACTCTTTGAGCAAGTGCGGCAACAGTTTGAATCCCAAGCCACACGCTATGAGCGAGGTGAGCGGCTTAGAATCTCCGTTAACCGTGGGAACCACTACCAGCAGCGTTTTGCGACCATTCCGGCGGGCCGTGTAGTTACGAGCGCGGAGTGGGACACGCTCGGCTTGAGTTTTAGGATCGGCCCCCCGGTACAAGCCCATCTCGACATTAATTACGTAGTCGCCGTGCCACTCAATGCCGAACGAGAGGACGACATCAGCCTGGTTGAAACGACCACTCAGCGCCGCGTGTTCAGCGCTCGCGTTTCCGAATTGGTGCACGGTCCGACCGCTGCGCTGAGAATGCGCCTGATGATTGGAGCGGAGCGAATCTTTGGTGAGGCTCTGAACAACTTGCTTCAAAATACTCGGAAGCCGGCTCCACCAGGCGAGGACAGGTCTACATAGCGCCTCATGCGCATGTAAGGGGGTTGGTGATGTAGAAAGAGGGTGGCCGCGCGAGCACGCGGCCACCCTCCTTCTTTTCTCCGCGTCCTCCGCGCCTCCGCGTGAGACGCTGTTCGATCAGTTCTGCGGCGTCTCGGGGGCGTGCGGGCCACCGACGGCGGGCAGCGTGTCTGGCTCGTGCGCGTCGGAGAGGATGCGCACGGGGCGTTCGATTGGGCGCGCTTCGGGTGCCTTGCGCGCGGTGCGCGGGGGCTGGATGGCGCGGCCGGTGCCGGTGGGCGCGCGTGCGGGCTCGCTCGGGCGCGGCCGGTACTCGTCCAGGCCCAGCGCGCCGTTGAAGCGGAAGTCGTACTCCCGCGCCGAACGCGCGACCGCGGATTGCGCCAGCCGCGGCTCCGCCTGCCCCACTCCCCACGTGGCGCCGCGCCGGGCATCCGGGTCTCCGTCGCGAGCGGCGGCCCAGAGGTCGGCGAGGTTCACGTCGTACGTCACCTGCAGCTCGGGCCCGACGGACGGCCCGGGCGCGGCGTCGCGAAGAAGGGCGTTGGCCGGCTTCACTGGAGCGGCGCTCGATAGCTGAACGGGCGATGGCTCCGGCCGGCCTACACGGCGATTGGTCGACCGGCGCGGCTGCGGGCGCGCGTGGCCGTCGATCGAGGCGGTGACGGCTGGCGTGGGCCGCGGAGCGTCGTCGTCCACGCGGACGGACGGGGCGGCGGCGGCGAGCGGAAGCAGGGCCAGCGCCCCGATCGCGGCGCACGCCAGGGCCACGCGCGCGGAGACGCTGTCGCGGGCGCGGGCGCCATCCAGCACGGCCACCACGCGGTCCTCCAGCTGCGATCGAGCCGCCATCCCCACCGCCGCGGCCGCGGTCAGGCGGGCGGGGCGGAAGGCGCGGGCGACCGCCAGCAGGTGGCCGGCGTAGTCCGAGGCGCGCGTTCCCGCGGCGAGCACGCGGTCGTCGCACGCCTGCTCGCGCTCCTCGCGCATGCGGTGCGCGGCCCACCACGCGCCCGGGTGAAACCAGTACAACGCGCAGGCCAGCGAGGCCACCAGCTGCCAAAGGCAGTCGCGCCTCGCCACGTGCGCAAGCTCGTGCAGCAGCACCACGCGCCGCCGCTCCGCGCTCCACGCGTCCGCCTCGGCGGGCAGGAGCACGGCCGGGTGCACGATTCCCCACGTCATCGGCATGGCACCGCCGGAGGCGCGCAGGAGGCGCACGCGGCGGGCGACCCCCAACTCCCGCGCCGCCGATTTCATCCGCTCCATCCACTCACCGCCAGTGATGGGCTCCGCACGCCCTGCGAGCGCGCGCACCGCGGCCTGCGCCACCGCCAGGCGGACGAGCGCGATCAGCGCGCCCGCCGCCCAGAGCGCCAGCGCGATCGTCCCCCACGGCAGCGCTGCCAGCACCGCTGCCCGTGCGCCGGGGACGAGGAGTGCGGGATGGATGGCATCCACCGACACGAATGCCAGCTCCCAGTGCGGCAGCACCAGCGACAGCGCGGGAAGGGCGAGGAGCGAAACCATCACCAGCCCCCACGCCAGGTGCCGCGCCGCCGCCGACCGCCGCCGCATCAGCGCCGCGGCCAGCGCCGCGGCGGCCAGCAGCAGCGTCCCGCGGGCCACCAGCCATACGGCGGGCGCCAGCCACGGGGCGGCATCGTGGGCGGGGAGCGGGATGGACATCCGTCAGTGGCCCTGGCTGCGCGCCGTTTCGATCAGGCTGGCAATGCGCTCCAGCTCGGCTTCGGACATCCGGTTGCGCGATTCGTCCAGCAGCGCGGCGACCGCGGCCTCGGTGGAGCCGCCGAAGAAGGTGCGCACCATGTGCGAAAGCGCGCTGCGCCGGGCCGACTCACGGGGTACGGTAGGCAGGTACAGGTAGCGCGGGCCGTCCTGCTCGTGTGCCAGGTGACCCTTCTCTTCCAGGATGCGCATCAGCGCGCGGACGGCGGAGTAGCTGGGCGGCTCGGGGATGCGGTCCAGCACGTCGTTCACGCTGGCTTTTCCCAGCCGATAGACCACGTCCATGATCTGCCGCTCGCGGCGGCTGAGGTCGGATGCGGTGGTTGCGTCGGGCATTGCGGCGGATGGTCGGGCGAATGGAAGGGTCGCTAAGGAATTAGCAGCTTGCGAAGGGTAGGCACGGACCGCCGGAGTGTCAAGGAAACCGAGCTTCGGATCGAGCACGCCGGGCGGCTGTTTCAAAGCTTCCCAGACAGCCGGGAGGCTTCACCGGCACGCTCGCGCACACCTGCCGAAGGAGCATGATGTCATCCCGATGGAGCGGCCACGAGGCACCTGCCCTCACGCGCCAACTCCGCAGCGACTGAGGGATGATCCGCCACACACTCTGGGCGGGCCACATGGTCCT
>NZ_DATBNB010000228.1 GCF_036554565.1 Longimicrobium sp.
GGTCACCACGCGGATGATCTCCTCGTACGCGCCGGTGCCCTGGCTCCACTGGTCGTCCACCAGCGAGGGCCCCAGCTGCGTTCCCTGCCCCGCCTCGCCGTGGCACATCACGCAGGCGGAGCGGTACAGCGCGCGCCCCTGGCCGCCCTGCGCCGCGGTGACGCCCTGCGGCAGCTGCCCGGGCGGAGGGCCGGAATCACCCGGCGCCACGTCCGGCGGCCCGCCCTTGGCCGCGTCTCCGCCACCCGCGCGCCTCGCCTCCCTGTCGCATCCCGAAACGGCGGCCAGCACCAGCGCCGCCGCCATCCATGTCCACTGCTTCCGCATCGGCTCCGTCCGAAACGTCATGACCGGACCGCCGCCGAACCGAAATGTCCCGGGCGGGGCCGTTGATGGACGTCCCCTACCGCAAGCGTTGTTCCGGGCGCGACGCGGGCGGGCTTCCCGCGCCCGCCGTACGCGGCGCGCCGCAGGTGGCGCAGAAGCCCCACTCCGGCTCCAGCATGGCGCTGCAGTCCGCGCAGGGCACGGGCACCAGCACCTTGCCGCAGAACGGGCAGAAGCGCGCCTGCCGCTCCACCGGCAGGGGCGAGCGGCACGCCGGGCACGGCTTGGGACGCGGCCGGGGAGGCTCGGCGGGGGCCGCGGCTTCCGCGGGCTTCTCCACCGCGGGCGCGGATGCGGTCCGCGGCGCGGCGGCCGCCGGGGCGGAGGCGACCACCGGCGGCGCCGTGGGGTCGGGCTGGGGCGGCTGCGCGAAGGGGTTGGGCTGCACGCCCACCTCGGCGTAGTCGCGGTAGATGCCCAGGATGGGGTTGGGCGCCTGCAGCTCGCGCCGGAACTCGTCCATCACCTCCGCGCGGTCCGTTTCCAGGTACTCGCGCTCACCGGAAAGGAGGCGCAGCAGGGCGTGCTCGTACTCCGCCAGCTCCGCGAAGCCCAGCTCCGAGCGGATCAGCCGGTACGGCACCACCTCCTGGTACAGGTCGCCGATGGTCAGCGCCCGCCCGGGGTCGCGGGCAAGCGCCGTGGCGATGCGCCGGTACAGCCGGTCGAGTGCGTCCACTGAGAGTGCGAAAGTGCGAAGGTGCGAGAGTGCGAAAGTGAGCTGCCGAAATCAGCAGCTCACGGCGTGGATTGGCGCGGGGCCGAGCGCATCAGCGTGCGCAGCTCGGCGGGCGCGCGGCGAAGCTCCTGGTCGGCCTCGGCGGCGCGGCCCGACTCGCGTAGGGCGCGCACCAGCCCGCCCCAGGCGCGGAGCGATTCGCGGTCGTGCCGCAGGGCCACGCGAAAGCGCTCCACCGCCTCCGGGGCGCGGCGCGCATCCAGCAGCAGGTAGCCCAACTCGGCGTGAAGCTCGGCGTGCTCCGGGTTTGCATCCAGCCCCGCCTGCAGCTCGCGCCGCGCATCCGCCGGGCGGCCCGCTTCGCGGTAGATGCGGGCCAGGTACACGCGGGCCAGGGCGTCGCGCGGATGCTCGGCGGTGTGGGCGCGGAACTCCCGCTCCGCCTCGGCCACGCGGCCCGCCAGGAACGCCTGCTCGCCCCGCTGCAGTGCACCCTCGTCCTGGCCGCCGCGCATGCGGACGGCGGCGACGAGCAGAAGGCCCAGCACGGCGAGCGCCAGCAGCGCCTGCCGGGGAAAGCGGCGGCGCGCCTCGGCGGGAACGGCGTGCACGGGCGCTTCGTCGTCGCGCACCAGCGGCTCGTCGTCGTCAGGGAGCGCG
>NZ_DATBNB010000229.1 GCF_036554565.1 Longimicrobium sp.
CGCGCCCTCCCCGCGCAGGGCTCCACGCTGCTGCTGAGGCCCGACCGCGTGTTCGACGGCACCGCCGTGCACGAGGGCTGGGCCGTGCTGGTGCTCGACAGCCTGATCGTTTCCGCCGGGCCCGCCGCGCAGCTCCGTCCCCCGGCGGACGCGCAGGTGATCGACCTTCCCGGCACCACGCTGATGCCGGGGATGATCGAGGGGCATTCGCACCTGCTGCTTCATCCCTACAACGAGACGTCGTGGGACGACCAGGTGCTGCGCGAGAGCCAGTCGCTGCGCGTGGCCCGCGCCACGGTGCACGCCCGCGCCACGCTGATGGCCGGCTTCACCACCGCGCGCGACCTGGGCTCCGAAGGGGCCGGGTACGCCGACGTGGGGCTGAAGCAGGCCATCCAGCAGGGCATCATCCCCGGCCCGCGGCTGCTGGTGTCCGGCCCCGCCATCGTGGCGACCGGCGCCTACGGGCCGCGCGTGCTGGCGCCGGAGTTCCCGTCCCCCCGGGGCGCGCAGGAGGCGGATGGCGACGAGATCATCCGGGTGACGCGTGAGCAGATCGGCGGCGGGGCGGACTGGGTGAAATTGTACGCCGACTACCGCTGGGGGCCGCGCGGGGCCACCGAGGCCACCTTCAGCCTGGACGAGCTGCGCCTGGCGGTGGAAACGGCCGGGGCCTCGGGAACGCCCGTCGTGGCCCACGCGTCGTCGCCCGAAGGGATGCGCCGCTCGATCCTGGCCGGCGTGGTGACGATCGAGCACGGCGACGGGGGCACGCCGGAGATCTTCCGGATGATGCGGGAGCGCGGCGTGGCCCTCTGCCCCACCCTGGCCGCGGGCGACGCCGTGGCGCAGTACCGCGGCTGGCGGAAAGGGTCCGAGCCAGAGCCGGCGCGGATCACCACCAAGCGCGCGAGCTTCCGCCAGGCCCTGGACGCGGGCGTCACCATCTGCTTCGGCGGCGACGCGGGGGTGTTTCCGCACGGCGAGAACGCGCGCGAGCTGGAGTTGATGGTGGACTACGGGATGCGTCCCATCGACGCGCTTCGCTCCGCCACCTCGGTAAACGCGCGCGTCCTGCGCCTGGCGGACCGCGGCGCCGTCCGCCCGGGGCTGCTGGCGGACCTGGTGGCGGTCGCCGGCGATCCCACGCGCACCATCGCCGCCGCGCGCGACGTGCGGCTTGTAGTACTGCACGGGAAGGTGGTGCGGCGCGACTGATCCCGAGTGGCGCCACCTTTTTCGATTGCGGTCCGTATCCCATCAAAGGACGGAAGAAACCAACACGACCTTGATACGAACGATGACCGAAAAGCCTCTCCGCCTGGCTACCCTGGGACTGCTCGCCGCCCTCTACACCGGGTCTGCGGCGGCGTATCCACGCCTGCCCGAGCGCATTCCCATACACTTCGATTTCGCCGGCAATCCCGACGCCTGGGCAGGCACCACCCTGCTGTCGTGGTTCATGCTGCCGTTGTTCGCCACCGGGATCGCCGGGTTTCTGTTCGTGATCGGCCGCGGAAGCGAGTACCGCCCCGAGTTGTGGAGCGTGCCGGAGAAAGCTCGGTTCGTGGCGCTTTCGGTGGAGGCAAGGGCCCCTATCATGGCGCGGCTGCGCACCTTCCTCGCGTTGATGGCGGTGATGACGACAGCGCTGATGGGTGTGATGCAGGTGGAGCTGTTCCTCGTCGCCACCGGGCAGATCCGCTCATCCCGCTGGCTGATTCCAGGCGCGGTCGCCGTGATGCTGACGGTGATCGGCGTGGCGGCGGTGCGGGTGAATGGGCGAGTGGCGGTGGAGATCCGCGAGGCGCACCAGCGGCTGCACGGCTGACGCGGGCGGCGGAAACACACAGGAGCCCCGGCCGGTGACGGCGCGGGGCTCCTTGCATGGAAGGGTACTGCGATTCAAGCAGGCGCCGGTCAGGTCCGGACGCGCAGGCTCATCCGGGGCGCGCGGCCGCTGGAGGCGAGGTGCGCATCGCCGGCCTCGGCCTGCACCGTGACGGCATCCAGTTGGCAGGGTGCCGATTCGGTGCCGCAGGTGGAGAGCCCTTCGGGCGCGGGGGCGGCGGCCACCGCGCCGGCGCGCGCGGGACTCGCGCCGAGCGCCGACTCCAGCAGGGTGTACGCGGTCAGGGTAAGGACCAGCGTGGCGAACATGAAGCGCACGGAGCGCGAGAGCGTCTTGGTCATCGGTGCCTTCCAGGCTTTGGGTGAACGTCGCGTCATCGACTACGCACGATATGACGTAACTCGGGGCCAAAAAGTTTACCGGGAGTTGGTTAGACGAAGATTAACCCGCGAATCCGCTGATCGCAGTGTGCGCCCGCGGGGCCGGAAGCGGCGGCGCAACTCCCTGCCCCCGTTCCACTTGCAAGCACTGAAGCGACGCGGCATTCAAAGTGCAAGCTACCGTGAAGCTACCGACAGCTTCGGGCTGCGCGCGGCCGTACGGGCATGGCGCGCGCGTGGCCCGCCTTACACGAGAGCAGATGGCCAGTCGTTTTCGTTCGATTCTCGGCCTGCTCGCCGTCGCCGCCCTGGTCGCGGCGCCCGCGGCGGCGCAGCCCGATTCCGTTACGGTGGTGGCCGGCGAGTGGTACGAGGCCGGCCCCCTTCGCCGCGCGCTCTGGGGGCAGAACTACCGGCACCTGTGGACGCAGCCCGTGCGCGTGGAGGTGCTGGACCCCGACACCTTCGCAGGCGGCATCATCCCGCTGCGCGTGGGCGGCGACTTCGCCAGCAACACGCTTCACCTGCGCGGCCGCGACGGGCGCCGCTACGTGTTTCGCCCCCTGAACAAGAACGTGCGCAAGGGGCTAGGGCCGGAGTTCGAGGGCACCGTCATCGAGTGGATCGTCCAGGACCAGGTGAGCGCATCCAACCCGGTCTCCCCTTCCGTGACCTCGCCGCTGCTGCAGGCCGCGGGCATCCTTCACGCCCGCCCTCGGCTGGTGGTGATGAAGGGCGAGCCGTCGCTGGGCCGTTTTCGCGAGCAGTTCGACGGCGTGGTGGGGATGATGGAGGAGCGGCCGGACGAGAACCGCCCCGGCGGCAACGACGACGACGAGGACGAGGGCGCCGAGGCGGATGACGGCGTGGAAGAGGACGCGCAGATCGCCGGCCCGCCCTTCGCCGGGGCCGACAACGTCAAGGGCACCGACGAGTTCCTCAAGGACCTGGAAGACAGCCCCACGGAGCGCCTGGACAGCCGCGAGTTCCTGGCGGCGCGGCTGCTCGACATCTTCATCGGCGACTGGGACCGGCACGAGGACCAGTGGCGCTGGGCCGGCTTCCGCCGAGGCAGCCTCCGCGTGTGGCGTCCCATTCCCCGCGACCGCGACAACGCCTTCGTGGACCACGAGGGACTGGTGCTGCAGCTGGCGCGCCGCGTCTTTCCCCGCCAGGTGCAGTTCGAGGGCGAGTACCCCAGCCTGACCGGGCTCACGCTGCAGGCCGAGCCGCTGGACCGGCGGCTCCTTTCGGACCTGCCGCGCGAGGTGTGGGATTCCGTGGCCGTGGCGCTGCGGGCCCGGCTGACCGACGGGGTGATCGACCGCGCCGTGCGCGCCATGCCGCCCGAGCACCACGCGCTGGAAGGCTCCAGCATGCGCGCCAAGCTGATCGAGCGGCGGCAGGCGCTTCCGGAGATCGCGCGGGCGTTCTACAAGCGGCTCGCGCTGAACGTGGACGTGCACACCACCGACGCCCCCGAGGTGGCCGTCCTGGAGCGCATGGACGACGGCTCGCTGCAGGTGACCGTCACCGGCGCGGGCAAGCCCGAGGAGCGCATCGTCAGCTTCCGCCGCCGCTTCGTGCCGGACGAGACGGACGACGTGCGCCTGTACCTGCATGGGGGCGACGACCGCGCCATCGTCCGCGGCCGGGGGCACGGCATCGGCATCCGGGTGATCGGCGGCGGGGGCGACGACGTGCTGGCCGACTCGTCCGGCTCCACCGGTGTCGCCTTCTACGACGACAAGGGCGACAACCAGTTCCTTCGCGGGCGCGGGACGCAGGTATCCACCCGCGAGTGGAACCAGCCGGTGGACAGCAGCAGCATCACCGGCCGCCGCACCTATCGCGACTGGGGCTGGAGCTCGTCCGTGTTCTCCACCTACGTGGACTGGAAGCGCGGCGCGGGACCCGTGTTCGGCGGCGGGCCCAAGATGACCAAGTACGGCTTCCGCCGCGAGCCGTACGCCTGGACGACGTGGCTGCGCGGCGCCTGGTCGCCGCTGGAGAACCGCTTCCTGGTGTCGTACACGGCCGAGGTGCACCCGGAGAACCGGCGGCACTGGTACACGCTGGACGCCTACGCGTCGGAGCTGGAGAACGTGCGCTTCTTCGGCTTCGGCAACGGCACCGAGCGGTTGGGCCCCAGCACCCTGTACGACACCTGGCTGCGGCAGGTGATGGTGGCCCCGGCGCTCAACATCCCCTTCGGCCGGGGGGGGGAGCTGCAGATCGGGCCCGTCGCCAAGTGGACGGACCCCGAGGTGGAGGCGGGGAGCCCGCTGGACCTGGAGTCGCCGCTGGGGGTGCTGCGCTTCGGCCAGGTGGGCGCGCGCGCCGAGGCCGAGCTGGACCGCCGCGACGACGGCGCGTTTCCGCGCGCCGGGTGGCGGATGCGGGCGGGCGCCGCGGCCTACCCCGCCCTGTGGGACGCCGCGGGCGCGTTCGGCGAGGCGCATGCGGCGGCGTCGGCGTACGTGTCGTTCGGCGTGGGTCCGGTGCTGGCCGTGCGCGCCGGCGGCAAGCGGGTGTGGGGCGACTTTCCCTTCCACGAGGCCGCGTTCCTGGGGGGCGGAAGCACCCTGCGCGGCCACACCGGCCAGCGGTTCGCCGGCGACCAGATGCTCTTTGGCGGGGCCGAGCTCCGGCAGCCGCTCTTCCGCGCCAACCTGGGGCTGCGCGGGACCTTCGGCGTGCTGGGGCTGGCGGATGCGGGACGGGTGTGGTACGACGGCGACTCCGCGGGCAACTGGCACACGGCCGCGGGCGGGGGCGTGTTCTTCGCCGCCGCGGGCCAGGCCCTGACGCTGACCGTGGCCACGGGCGAGCGGACGAGCGTGAACCTGGGCTTCGGGCTGCCGTTCTAGCGAAGCGGCGGGGGCACGCATCCGGGTCGAATCCTCCCTTCCGCACTGATACATTCAGAGCCGCGCGCGGAACGCCCGTGCGCGGCTCTCGTTCGTCGATCGTCATGGCCGAGCTTCCCATCGAAATCGTCATCCCCCAGCTGCGGAGTGCGCTGGCCGAGTCCGGGGCGGCCGTGCTGCAGGCACCGCCGGGCGCGGGCAAGACCACGCGCGCGCCCCTGGCCCTGCTGAACGAGCCGTGGCTGGCGGGGAAGAAGATCGTGATGCTGGAGCCGCGGCGGCTGGCCGCGCGTGCGGCGGCGCGGCACATGGCGCGGACGCTGGACCAGGACGTCGGCGGCACGGTGGGGTACCGCGTGCGGATGGAAACGCGGGTCGGCCCGGCGACGCGCATCGAAGTGGTGACCGAGGGCGTGCTGACGCGCATGCTGCAGGGCGACCCCGCGCTGGAGGGCGTGGGGCTGGTGATTTTCGACGAGTTCCACGAGCGCAGCCTTCACGCCGACCTGGGGCTCGCGCTGACGCTGCAGTCCCGCTCCGTGCTGCGCGACGACCTGCGCGTGCTGGTGATGTCGGCCACGCTCGACGGCGCGCCCGTCGCCGCGCTGCTGGGCGACGCGCCCATCGTGACCAGCGAGGGGCGGATGTATCCCGTCGAGGTCCGCTACCTTCCCGCCCGCGTGGAGGGATGGATCGAACCGGCGGTGGCGCGAACCGTCCGCCAGGCGCTGGAATCCGCCGAGGGCGACATCCTCGTCTTCCTTCCTGGCGCGGCGGAGATCCATCGCACCGAAGAGCTGCTGCGTGCGGGCGATCTTCCGTCCGGCGTGCGCATCCTGCCGCTGTACGGAAACCTGCCGCAGCCCGCGCAGGACGAGGCCATCGCCCCCAGCCGCCCCGGGAGCCGCAAGGTGGTGCTGTCGACGTCCATCGCGGAAACCAGCCTGACCATCGAGGGCGTACGGGTGGTGGTGGACAGCGGGATGATGCGCGTACCGCGCTTTTCGCCGCGGACGGGGATGACGCGGCTGGAAACGGCGACGGTGACGCGCGCGTCCTCCGAACAGCGGTGCGGGCGCGCGGGGCGCGTGGCCCCCGGCGTGTGCTACCGCCTGTGGCCGGAGCACGCGCAGGCGGCCCTGGTTCCGCACGGCACGCCCGAAATCCTGGACGCGGACCTCGCCCCGCTCGCGCTGGAGCTGGCCGCGTGGGGCGTCGCCGATCCCGCCGAGCTGGCCTGGCTGGATCCCCCGCCCGCCGGCGCGTTCTCGCAGGCGCGCGAACTGCTGGCCGAACTGGGCGCGCTCGCCCCGGACGGCTCCATCACCCCGCACGGCAGGCGGATGGCGGGGCTGCCCCTGCACCCGCGCCTGGCGCACATGGCGCTCCGGGGGATGGAACTGGGACTCGGCGGGCTGGCGTGCGACCTGGCCGCCCTGCTCAGCGACCGCGACGTGTTGCGCCGCGGCGATCAGCCGCCGGAATCCGACCTCCGCCTGCGCCTCCACGCGCTGCGTGAACTGGCCTCCGGAGGCCGCGTCCGCGCGCCGAACGTGGACCACGGGAGGCTTCGCCGCGTCCTCGCGGAGGCGCGCGAGTGGCGCCGGCGGCTGGGGGTGCGCGGCGGTGAGGCGGACCACGTGGACGCGGCCGGGCTGCTGGTGGCCTTCGCCTATCCCGATCGCATCGGGCAGCGGCGGCCGGGAAAGCCCGGCCGGTTCCTTCTCCGCAACGGCCGTGGCGCCGCCCTCGCGGGCTCCGATCCGCTGGCGCAGTCGCCGTACATCGTCGCCGCGGAGCTGGATGGGCAGGGGCGCGAGAGCCGCGTCTTCCTCGCCGCACCCGTCGACCAGGAAGACGTGGAGCGCCACTTCGCGGAGCAGATCCGCACGGTGACGGAAGTAGCGTGGGACGCGGGAGCGAGAGCCGTCCGCCCGCGCCGCGGGTCGCTGCTGGGCTCGCTGGTCCTGCGCGAGTCCGCCGTCACCGACGCCGATCCCGGCGAGATCGCGGCGGCGCTGCTGGAGGGAATCGCGTCCGAGGGGGTCGGCGCGCTGCCGTGGAGCAAGGGCGCGCGGCAGCTGCAGGAGCGCATCGGCTTCCTCCACCGCCACGATCCCACGTGGCCAGACGTGTCGGATTCGGCGCTCGCGGCGACGCTGGGCGATTGGCTGGGACCGTTCGTCTACGGGATGACGAGGCTGGACGACCTCCATCGGCTGGATGTGTCCGAGATCCTGCTGGGGATGCTGGGATGGGAGCGGCGGACGGCGCTGGAGGAGCAGGCGCCGTCTCACGTGACGGTGCCCAGCGGGTCGAACGTGCCGATCGACTACTCCGATCCGGACGCTCCCGTGCTGGCGGCGCGGCTGCAGGAGCTGTTCGGGATGACGGAAACGCCACGGATCGCGGGCGGGCGCGTGCCGCTGACCATCCACCTGCTATCCCCCGCGCACCGCCCGGTGCAGGTGACGCGCGACCTGGCAAGCTTCTGGAGAACGGGGTACTTCGACGTCCGCAAGGACCTGAAGGGCCGCTATCCGAAGCACTACTGGCCCGACGACCCGCTCCAAGCCCAGGCCACCGCCCGCGTGCGCCCCCGGCCAGGGTGACGGGCGCGGTTTCCGTGCGCTGAGACAGCGGAAAGTGCCGGCTGCCGAAGCGCGCAATGTCATCCCGAAGGAGCAGCCCCGGCCGGAACGCAGCCGCACCTCCCGAAGCGCGCGATGTC
>NZ_DATBNB010000230.1 GCF_036554565.1 Longimicrobium sp.
GGAGAAAACGGAGGAGCACCTCCGCAGTTCTCCGCGACCTCCGCGCCTCCGCGTGGTCCCCCGACGGAGCAGGAAACCGATCAGACCGCGTCGGAGAGCGAGGTGAAGGTGAAGTCGCGCGCCTTGATGGCGGGCACCATCACCGCGCCGCCATCGCCGTCTTCCGAGGCGCTCACCCGCACCGGCTCGCTCATCGCCTCGATGTTGTTCAGCAGGAAGATGGGCGACTCGTTCCAGCGCAGGTTCTTGACGGCCGTGGTGATGCGGCCGTTCTCCACCAGGAAGGTGCCGTCGCGGGTAAGCCCCGTGAACAGGATGGTGCGCGGGTCCACCGGGCGGATGTACCACATGCGCGTCACCAGCAGCCCGCGCTCGGTGGAGCGGATCATCTGCTCCACCGAGGTGTCGCCGCCCGACATCAGGTAGGTGCCGGGGTTGCCCGTGGGCTCGCGGTTGCTGCGCTGCGCCCAGAAGCGGTTGTACGCCAGGTTGCGCAGCGTGCCGTTCTCAACCCACACCTGCCGCCGGTTCGGCAGCCCCTCGTTGCCGAACGGGTTGGCCGCGATGCGCGGGTCCGCCGGGTCGGAGATGATGGTCACCCGCTCGTCCAGGAACTTCTCTCCCAGCTTGTTGCCGCCGCCCTGCTTGCTGAAGAACGAGCGGCCCTCGTCGGCCGTGCGGGCGTTCAGCGCGAACGCCATCAGGTTCACCATGTTGGCCACGGCGGTGGGCTCCAGGATCACCGTCCACTCGCCCGGCTCCACCGCGCGCGGGTTGCGCGACAGCTCGGCCTTGCGGATGGCGCGCTCGCCCAGGGCCGCCGCGTTCAGCCGCGCCCAGTCGTTCTCGCCGCCGCCGGCCCAGCCGGAGCCGGTGCCGTCCGGCGTGCGCACCGTAGACGTGAGGCTCACGCCGGTGGAGCGCGCGTAGGCGAACAGGCCGCGCTTGGTGGCGACGGCGTTGCTGCCGGTGGAGTGCACCAGGAACCCGGTGGAAACCAGGTTCTGCCGCGCCGCGGGCCCGGCGATCTGCATGATGGCGCGGGCGCGCTCCTCGGGCGTCAGGTTGGCGGTGGCGTCGAAGTACGGCTCCGACTGCACGTACTGCTGCGGCCCCAGCTCGCCCAGGTACTCGGGGTCTTCGGGAACCAGCCGGGCCAGCCGCTCGGCCGTCTGCACCACCTGCCGAAGCCCCTCGTCGTCGAAGCGGTTGGTGGTGGCCGAGGCCACCTTCTTTCCGAAGGCGGCGGTGACGGTGACCGTGGCGTCGTACGAGTCGCCCGAGGTGCTCACCTGGTTCATGGCCCACCGGGTGTTGCCGGTGGTGGAGCTGTTCAGGTTCACCCGCGCCTCGTCGGCGGTGGTGAACGAAAGGACCTTCTGCGCCAGCGCCTCGGCGTCGGCGCGCGACAGGTAGCGGGGTTCGGCCATGCTCAAGCCCTCCGACCGGTGTTGATGACGTTGACCCCGCGGAAGCGCGCGGCCGGACAGCCGTGCGACACCGCGTTGACCTGGGAAGGCTGCCCCTTGCCGTCGAAGAAGGAGCCGCCGATGAAGTACGTGCTCTGCCCGCCGATCAGGTCCATCCCGTTCCAGAACTCGGGCGTGCGCATCTGGTAGGCGACGTCCTTCAGGTCGCCCACGATGCGGCCGTTGCGGATCTCCTTGAACACCTGCCCGCCGAACTGCGCGTTGTAGCGCTGCTGGTCGATGGAGAACGAGCCGTCGCCATCGATCAGGATGCCGTTCTCCACCCCGCCGATCAATTCGTCGAGCGGCACGTCGCGCGTGGGGTGGGGAAGCAGGTTCACGTTGGGCATGCGCTGAAACTGCACCACGTTCCAGTTCTGCGCGTAGCTGTTGCCGTGGCTGCGCACCGGCTTGCCCGTCTGCCGGTACCAGTCGGCCAGCATGGGCGCCTGCTCGCGCGTGGTCTGCAGGTCGTTCAGAATGCCGTTCTTGACGATCAGGTACTCGTCGGGCTTCACCCCTTCGTCGTCCCAGCCGATGGACGAGAGCCCGCCCGGGGTGCTGCGCTCGCCCTGGATGTTCATGAAGTCGCGGCCGTAGCGGAACTTGCCCAAGAAGTCGGCGATGGGGGAGATGAACGACGTCCCGGCGTAGTTGGCCTCGAACCCCATGATCCGGTCCAGCTCGGTGGGGTGGGCGATGGACTCGTGGATGGTCAGCCACAGGTGCGTGGGGAGCAGCACCAGGTCGTAGCGTCCCGGCTCAACCGGCTTGGCGGTGAGCTTGCGGACCGCCTCTTCGGCCCAGCGGCCGGCGTTGCCCGGCAGGTTGGCCTGCCGGACGTGCTCGTATCCCATGGCCCGCGGCGCCACGTCGGTGCTGGCCCGGCTCTGGAAGTCGCCGCCCTCGCCCACCGCGGTGATGTTCATCTGGGGGTACGACCGGTACAGCGTCTGCTCGATGTACGAGCCGTCGGTGGACGCGAACGTCTTGTCGATGCGCAGGAAGTTCATCGACGAGGTGACGAAGCGCGCGCCGTTCACCTTGAGCGCCTCGGCGTTGGCGCGCAGCAGCAGGTCTACCTTTTCCTCGATGGGCACGTTGAACGGGTCGGTCTCCAGCGGCGACGACCAGCGTCCGTTCGGCACGGCGTCCACCGGCGCCAGCTCCAGCGGGCGCTGGCGGGCGGCGGAGTTGGCCCGTCCCTGGGCCACGGCCTGCCGGGCCACCCGCACCACCTCGTCGGCGCTCACCTCGCGGCTGGCGGCGAACCCCCAGGCGCCGTTCACGATCACCCGCACCCCGAAGCCGGTGCTTTCGGCGTCGTTGAAGAAGAGGATCTGCCGCTCGCGCGTGCCCAGCGCCTGCGAGCGGTTGCCCGAGATGCGGACGTCGGCGTAGCTGGCCCCGGCGGCGCGTGCGGCCTCGAGCGCGCGCATGGCCAGGTCGCGGCTGACGGCGGGATCCATGGGATCGATGGGCGCGGCGGCCGCCAGCCGGGGCAGAATGGCCGATCCCGCGCCGAGCGCAGCCGTCGCGGCGGCGCCGTGCAGGAGGAACTCTCTCCGCTTCATGGGTTCTCCGTCATGGAGGTGGTAGGGATGACCGGCAAACTAGAACGAGCGTCCGTACGCCGCAACGCCGCGCGGGCGCGGGGGTTGCGGATCGGGACCTCATGAACGCACCTCGATTCGCCGCCGCCGTCGTGGGGGCCGGCCCCGCCGGGCTGGCCGCCGCGCTGCGCCTGCAGGGTTTGGGCGCGGCGGTCACCGTCTTCGATTCCGCGCCCGCCGCCGGGGGGCGCGCCTGCACCGACTCCGTCGCGGGCTTTCACGTAGACCCGGCCGTGCAGCTGCTCAGCTCGGGGTACGCCGCGAGCCTTCGCGTCGCCCAGGCCGTGGGCGCCGACCGGCTGCTGCAGCGCTCGCCCGGCCGCGACGCGCTCTGGCGCAAGGGGCGCCCGCACGAGGTGGTCTATGGCTCCCCCGCCAGCATGCTGGCCTCCGGCGCCCTGCCGCTCACCCTGAAGCTGCGGATGGGCGCGCAGTACCTGCCCTTCCTGCAGCGCCACGGCTCCGCGCTGGACCTGGCGGCGCTGGAGCGCGCGGCCGGGGCGGGGCTGGATGCCGAGTCCGCCGCGGCGTGGGGGCAGCGCGAGCTGGGGTCCGACTTCGTGGACCTGCTCGTGGCTCCGCTGCTGGCGACGCTGTACGGCACGGGTCCGGCCGAGGCCAGCGCCGGTTTCTACCACGCCCTGGCGCACCAGGGGATGAACCTGCAGGTGATGGCGCTGGCCGGCGGAGTCGGCGAGTTCGGCCGGGCCTGCGCCGAGCGCATCGCCGCGGGTGCCGGGGCCGTTCGATTCGGCACGCCCGTGCACGCGGTGGAGACGGACGGCTCGCGCGTGCATCTCTCCGGCGACGGGTGGACCGAATCGTTCGATGCCGCCGTCCTCGCCGTGCCCGCGCCCGCCGCCCTGGGCGTTGCTAAATTTCTGACACCTCAGGCCGCGGAAAGGTTGGCCCGGGTGCGCGTGCGCTCCGCCGCGTCCCTCGCGCTGCTGCTGGACCGTCCCCTGGGCGTGCGCTGGTTCGGGCTGTCATTCGCGCGCGGCGAGTCGCGCGTGGCGGCCGCGCTGTGTGCCGAAGAGAACAAGGTTTCCGGGCTGGTGCCCCCGGGCAAGGGGCTGCTGGTGGTCTTCGCCCAGCCGCGCACCGCCGAGCGCCTGGCCAACGCCGACGGCGCCGAGGCCGTGCGCGAGCTGATGCCCGACATCGCTCGCGTGTTTCCGCGCATCGAGAGCACCGTGCAGGAGGCGCGGCTCTACACCTGGGGTCACGGGTGGACGGTGTTCTATCCCGGGCACCTGGGCGCTCTTCCCGCGCTGCGCAGTGCCGCCTTCGATGCGGCGGACCGAGTCGCGCTCGCGGGAGACTATCTCTATGCGCCCACCGTGGAGGGTGCCGTCACCTCGGGCCTCGCCGCGGCCGAGCGCCTCGCCTCCCGTATCGTTCCCCATCCCTGACGATCACTGGTCTCACGCGGAGGCGCGGAGGACGCGGAGAAAAGACGGAGCACCCCTCGTGCTGTTCTCCGCGACCTCCGCGCCTCCGCGTGATCCATGCAGTTTCGGCTACGGAGCAACAGGGCTACCTTGTCGCGCCTTTGTGACGACATATCCCGGCGGATGGATGATGGAGTTTCCCGAGCTTTTCGACCCGGACCTGTGGTGTCCGCTCACCGACCGCGAGCGCCGCGACCGGTTGGCCGCGGCGCTTCTCGCCGAGCTGGGCGATGCCCCCGGCGTGCTGGACACGCGGATCGAGGTGGGCACCGTCGACCGGCCGTACGACTACACCGGCGTGGTGGAGACGGATGTGGGCGAC
>NZ_DATBNB010000231.1 GCF_036554565.1 Longimicrobium sp.
CCCCGCGTCCAGCAGCCCGGCGCTGCGCGAGGCGGGGGAGTGGACGTTCCGGGTGACGCCCACCGACCTGGAGTTTTCGCCGGCGCTGGCCCAGTGGGCGGCGCAGCGGCTGGGGCGCCGCCGCGCGGCCGTTCTGTACGCCAACGACGATTACGGGCAGGGCGTGCGGACTACCTTCGAGCGCGCCTTCCAGGCCGGCGGGGGCGCGGTGGTCACGGCCGACCCGTACCTGCCCGGCGTGCTGACGCGTGGGGACGAGCTCGATCCGTATCTCTCGCGCGCCATCCGGCGCGGCGCGGACGCGCTGGTCATCGGCGGGCAGGCCGAGGCGGGCGCCAAGATCGTGGCCGCGGCGCGGCGGCTGGGGTACACGGGCCCCATCCTGGGGTCCGACGGCCTGACGGGGCTCAAGGACGCGGGGCCGGTGGCCGAGGGGGTGTTCGTCAGCTCGGCGTTCCTCCCGGACCGCCCGGCCGCGGAGGCGCAGCGGTTCGTGACGAGCTACCGCCAGCGCACGCAGAAGCTGCCGGATCACCGCGGGGCGATGACCTACGACGTCATGTACCTGCTGAGCGCGGCCATCGAGCACGCCGGCACCGACCGCAAGGCGATCCGCGACTACGTGGCGTCTATCGGCAACGGGCGCGAGGGGCACCAGGGCGTTTCGGGGCTCATCGAGTTCGACGAGATGGGCGACGTGCGCGGCAAGGAAGTGTCGGTGGGCGTCGTCCGCGGCGGGCAGCTGGTGACGGCCGGCAGGCAGTAGCGGCCAAGAACGAGAAACACGTTCTTCGACGTCAGCTGAACGAAAGAAGCCCTCTCCCACGTACCCGGGAGAGGGCTTCTTCGCGTCAGGGACTCGGCGACCGCGGCTACTTTCCGCAGCCGCAGTCCGTGCCGCAGCCCGGCTCCCCTCCACCGGAAGGCACGCGGGCGGACATCAGCGTGCGCCGCCAGCGGTTGCCCACGAACAGCACCGCGGCCAGCACGATCAGCGCAACGATCAGCGTCTGCATCTGCAATCCATCCCTCGTTCAGCGTTCAGCCCCAGCCGAGCAGGCGCCCGCCCTGGTACACCAGCAGGGCGCTTCCGTACGCCAGGGCCAGCATCCACCCGAACTGGAAGGCGGCCCAGCGCACGCCCGTCCATCCGCCGCCCGTCTCACGCACCACCACGGCGATGGTGCTCATGCACATCATGGCGTACACGTAGAACACCATCAATCCCACTGCCACGAGCGGCGTGTAGACCAGGGCGCCGCTCGACCCGTGCCGCTCGCCGCGCAGCCGCTCGCGCAGGGACGACGATCCCTCGTCCGCATCGCTGCCCACGCCGTAGATGGTGCCCATGGTGGACACGAACACCTCGCGCGCCGCGAACGAGCTGACGATGCCCACCCCGATCTTCCAGTCGTACCCCAGCGGCCTTACCAGCGGCTCGATGGCGTGCCCCACGCGGCCCAGGGCGCTGTTGGCGAGCTGCGCCTCCTGCGCCTGCTGGTCCGTCATCCCCGGCGCCGGCTCCGTGCGCGGATACGTGGCCAGCGCCCAGAGGATGATCGTCAGCGACAGGATGACGGTGCCGGCCTTCTTCAGGAACAAGCTGGCGCGGTGGCCCACCGACAGCGCCAGGCTCTTCAGCCGCGGAAGGCGGTAGGGCGGCAGCTCCATGATCATGGGCCGCGCCTGGCCGCGCAGCAGCGTGCGCTTGAAGAGCGACGCCACCACGAGCGCCGTCACCGTGCCCAGCAGGTACATCGCCAGCAGGGTGACGCCCTGCAGGTTGAAGATGCCGCCCACCACCACCGGCGGGATGAAGGTGCCGATCAGCAGCGCGTAGATGGGAATGCGCGCCGAGCAGCTCATCAGCGGCAGCACCATGATGGTGGCCAGCCGGTCCTTGCGGCTCTCGATGGTTCGCGTAGCCATGATTCCTGGCACCGCGCACGCATATCCCGACAGCAGGGGGATGAAGCTGCGCCCGTGCAGCCCCACGCTCCTCATGAAGCGGTCCATGATGAACGCCGCCCGCGCCATGTATCCCGTGTCCTCCAGGATACCGATGAAGAGGAACAGGATGACGATCTGCGGAAGGAACACCAGCACCGAGCCCACGCCGGCGATCACGCCTTCCACCAGCAGGCTGTTCAGGTCGCCTTCCGGGATCGCGCCGCCCACGGCCGAGGAAATGATGCCGAACAGCCCCTCCACCAGGCCGATCATCGGCTCGGCCCAGGTGAAGATGGACTGGAAGACGAGCGCCATCAGGGCGATGAACACCAGCGGCCCGCCCACGCGATGGAGCGCGACGGCGTCGATGCGGTCCGTAATGGTCCGGCCCGACTGCCCGGCGCGGGTGACGCAGCTGTCGACGACGCCGCCGATCCACCCGTAGCGCGACTCGGCTTCCAGGCTCGTGGGCATCAGACCGGCCGCTTCGACCTCGGCGCGTGCCGTGGCGACGGCGGGCTCCAGCCCGGGAACGCCGGACAGGTGCTTGCCCACGTGCTGGACGGCGAGCAGGCGGAGCGCCTCCATCGACGCGGCGGAGGCGTTGAAGCCGGCATCCACCAGCGCCTGCTCGACGGGCTTCAGTGCGGCGGCGGCCTCGGCGGGAAGCTCGAACCGGCGCTCGGGGCGATCCAGCCCGGGCGCCTTGCGGATGGCCGACTTGAGCACGTCGAGCCCCTCGCCGCGCGTGGCGACGATGGGAACGACGGGCGCGCCCAGCTCCATCGTGAGCTCCACCGCGTCGATGCGCAGCCCGGCGGCCTCCGCCGCATCCACCTGGTTGAGGGCGACGACGGTGGGAAGGCCCAGCTCCAGCACCTGCGAAGTCAGGAACAGGTTGCGTTCCAGGTTGGCCGCGTCCAGCACGACGACGGCCACGTCCGGGCGGTCGATGCCCGGGGCGTGGCCGGTGAGCACGGCAAGCGCAATCTCCTCGTCCGGCGAGCTGGCCGAGAGGGAGTACGTGCCGGGAAGGTCGATGATGGTGACGGCGCCCTGGTCGTCGCGGTACCGGCCCTCGACGCGCTCGACGGTGACGCCGGAATAGTTGCCCACACGCTGCCGCATGCCGGTCAGCGCGTTGAACAGCGTGCTCTTGCCTGTATTGGGATTGCCGATCAGCGCCACATGCAGCACACCCCCGCCGCGCGGTGCTTCCGCGGGCGAGGGTGCGGGGGGCGCCGGAATGGCTCCGACCGCGGCCTCTTGCATCCTACTCCACCTCGATGTGCTCCGCCTCGCTTCGGCGCAGCGTCAGCATGAACCCGCGCACCTTCACCTCCAGCGGGTCTCCCAGCGGGGCGCGCCGCACCACCTCGACGGCGGTGCCGCGCATCAGCCCCATTTCCATCAGACGGCGCAGCGCCTCGGGCTCGCCGCCCATCTTCTTTACCCGCCCGCGGTCGCCGGGGGACAGGTCCGACAGCTTCTTCACCCGGTCAGGACGCCAGCGGCAGGACCTTGATGGCCGACGCCAGGCCCTCGCCCAGCGCCAGCCGCGAGCCCTTTACCTCCAGCAGCATGCCGTTGCGCGAGTCGATCACCTGCACGCAGGTGCCCTCGAACAGCCCCATGCCGCGCAGCCGGTGCGCGTCGTCGATGGGGCACTCCATCCGCAGCACCGACGCCTTGCAGCCGGTGGCGCAGGCGGCCAGCGGGCACTCGACGCACGGGGCCTCGGGGGCCGCCTTCTTCCGGAACAAGCGCGAGAGCATCAGCCAGCGTGAGTAGCTGCGGGTGAGAATCAGTTTCAACCGGCTGTCGAAGATAGGCACGGCCCGGCGGAAACGCAAGACATTGCTGGAGTGCGAGCGTGGTATGTCATCCAGAGGCCCATGCGCACTGGGTTCGCCCGCAGCACAGACCTCGCGGGCCGAAGGATCTTGCCGCGGACACGTACCAGCCCGGGCGCGGCAGCGGACACGGAAGCCGGGGCCTCGGCTGCCGTGGGGCCCTCACCCGGCCGCGCTGACACGCGTGCCACCCTCTCCCGCAAGCGGGAGAGGGTGTACACTTCAGATTGGGGGCGCGTCCAAGTCATTGCCGCGCCACAATTTGTGATCCTGAGGCCCAGGCGCGCCGACCTTGCGCGCAGCAGAACCTTCGGGGGCCGAAGGATCTTCAACGGCCACGTACAAGCCTGGGCGCGGCAGCGGCTAATGATGCCGAGGCCTCGGTCTTCGTCCCGGGGGTTGAAACCGCAGCTGGAAAATCACGAAGTCCGCCTTCGCGGACTGCACGCAGGGTCGAGTGCGCGGGGCCAGCCGAAATGCAGGTCTCAAGGCGGGCGCCGCTCGCCGACGCGCACGAACCTCCAGAATGCCGCTTGACCCTCCCCGCGCCTGCGGTGTACGATGCGCACACTGTAACCGCGGTTCGTGAAACGCCTGCTCTCGCACTCTTTGTAGTTCCGCACTAACGCACTCACGCACTTGCCCGTTGCCCGTCCCATCGCCGACCTCCGGCTGACCGGCACCCTCGTCTCCCAGTACTTCCGCTTCAGCTGCGATCGTCAGCTGCGGTGGGAGATGGTGCCGCGCGCCCTTCGCGGCGGCGAGGTGCCCGCGCCCAACGCCGATCCGTCGCGCGGCCCGCTCGTCGGCCAGCGTCCCGGGATGGGGCTGCTGACGCAGGCGGGCCGGCGGTGGGAGCGCCACGCGCTGCAGCGGCTGATCGATCGGCACGGCGGCCGCGTGCGGTTCGCGGGGCGCGACGAGCGGGGCACCGCCGCGCGGCTGCCGTACGAGGCGCTTGTGGATGCGCTGCGCGATCCCGGCGACTGCCTGTGGATTGTGCAGCCGGAGCTGCGCATCGTGGACACGGCAGCGTTTGCGGCGCGCTTCGGCTTTCCGGAGGCGGTGGAGATCGCGCCCGCCCAGCCGGACCTGGTGCGCATCGGCCGAGACAGGCGCGGGCGGCTGATGCTGGGCGTTGCCGATATCAAGTGGAGCCGCGAGGGCACCCTGCAGCACTATGCGCAGGTGGCGTTCTACACGGTGCTGCTCGAGGAGATCTGCCGTGCGGAGGGGATCGATGCCTCGGTGGAGACGCGGTGGGGATGGCTGTGGACCCGCGGCTCGCGTGGGCCGAAGCGGTTTTCCCTGGCCGCGTACCGCCACCACGTCGAGGAATTCCTTCGTGACGAGCTGCCCCGCGTCGCCGCTGCCTCCCCTGCCGACGTGGATTGGCATCTCCGGCCGCGCTGCACGTCGTGCACGTTCTTCCACCACTGCCGCGCGGAGGCGGATCGCGGCGACCGGCTCAGTCGCGTGGTGGGCCTCACCCCGCTCGCCGGGCGCGAATTGCGGGCGCGTGGCATCCGCTCCGTTCGCGAGCTTCGTAAGGCCGAGTTCCGGAAGGGCGTCTACGCTGGCTGCCACGCCCTGGAATCGGCGGAATCCACCCTCAAGAAGCGCGTGCAGGCGCTGGATTACCAGAAGTTGGTTCCGGCGGAGAAGCAGAGCTTTCGCATGCCGGTGGCCGAGCGCGTCCGCGTGCTGCTCTCCGCCGAGGGCGATCCGGTCAGCGGGACGGTGTTCGCGCTGGGCCTGCGTGCCGGACAGGGTGACTCACTCCGCGGCGCCGCCGAAGTATTCGTGTCAGAGGCGGGCACTGAGGCCGCCGAACGCGAGATGCTCGGTCGCTTCCTCCTGCGCGCCGGGGCGGTGGTCGCGCGGGCGGAGGCGGAGCAGCGGGAGGATGGCTTGCTTTCGGGACGGGCACCGCGTCCGGTCCACTTCTACCTGTGGGACCGCGGCGAGGCCGAGCTGCTGCGCGACTGCCTGCAGCGGCACCTGGGAGATCCGGGAACGCAGCCCGGGATGGCGGGCATCGCGCGCATCCTGTTTCCCGGCGACGGGGGCGCGGCGCCGCCTGGGACGGTGGTGCTGGACGTGGTTTCCGAGCTCTTCGCCTTGCCGGTGCCCTACGCTTGGGACTTGGCGGGCGTCTCCGGCGCGCTGACGCCCGTGCAAGCCGCGTGGACGCACGCCCCACGCGCCGACTACGGCTGGCCGCTGAGCAGCCAGGTGGCGTTCGAGCGCATCCACAACGTGTGGAACGCGCGCCCGCACCGCGCGGGGGGAGCGGTCCAGGCGCCCGGTGAGGTGCGCGCCGAGATCGTCCGCACGGTGGAATCCAAGCTGGCCGGTGTGGATTCGGTGATCCGCGCCATCCGCGACCATGCGGCCAAGCGGCGCGATCCCATGCTGCGGCTGGACGCGGGCTTCGGCGCGGCGGCGGACGGCGCGGGGCCCATCCAGAACCCGACACTGGAGCAGCTTCGCCTATTCACCCTGGCCGAGGCGGCGGAGGAAACGGTTTCCATCCGGCAGCTTCACGCGTTGCCCACGGCGGACCGCGCGCGGCGCTTCGAGTGCATTGCGGGCCTCAACAAGGTGCAGGTGCTGCCCAACGGCCACGCCGTGTTCGAGTTCGACGAGGCCTGCCGCGAGGCCAAGTTCCGCCCCGGCGACTTCGCCCTCGTGCTGACGAACGACGATGCGCGCACGTTGGCGGAAACGGACGTAAAGCCCTGGCTCCGCCGCAAGCTGATGGTAGAGCTGATCGACTACGACCTCGCCGCCTCGCCGCCCCGGGTCACGCTGGCGTCGGACTCTACGTGGGCAAAGCTGGAGAAGGACCGCCTCGCCGGCGCGCCGCTGTTGGACCTGGACCGCGTCTGCGTCCTGGACCGCGCCTCGGTGGACTTCAACACACGCCGCGTGGTCGCCAGCCTGCGCGCCCTCGCCGACGGCGCCGGGCAGAGCGAGTTCGTGCTGGGTGCGCTGCACGGGACCGTGCCGCCCGACTGGGTCGCTCCGATGGACGCGGACGCCGGCTGGGCGGATGCGATCGCCCCAGCGCTGGCAAACCGCGGCTATGCGCTGAATTCCGAGCAGGAAGCCGCGTGGCGGGCGGTGTTCGAGCGTGCGGTCAGTGTCGTCTGGGGTCCGCCGGGCACGGGAAAGACGTACCTGCTCGCGTGGATGCTCATCGGGATGGCGGCGGCGGCGCGCCGGGCCGGGCGCCCGCTGCGGATGCTGGTGACCGCGGCCACACATCGCGCCATCGTCAACGTGTTGGCGAAGGTGGCGCGCGAACTCGAGTCGGCCGGCATCGAGTCGCCCTTGCGCGCCGTAAAGCTGGCGGGGCGGGGGAGCGAGGCCGACGAGGACCTGGCGGGGCTGGACGTCGACGTGATCCGCGACGAGCATCTCCCGAGGGAGCTGGACGCCGCCGTTGCGCATGGCATGCCCGTGGTCGTCG